>WFPU01000040.1 GCA_015487435.1 Sulfurimonas sp. | reverse complement strand
CATATCATAATAACAAACCTATTATTATGTCAAAAGTAAAAGAAGACAAAATTAGTCTTATTTATAAATAGAAAAATGACAACAGAGTAAATTCTAATCTTTTTTGGCTTAATATTTAAAAATATATATTTGCTCATTAAGGAAATTTACACTATATAAAGGTTAAAAAATGCAAGTATATTTAGACAACAATGCTACTACTATGACAGATCCAAAAGTTGTAGAGGAGATGATGCCATATTTTAGTGAGATTTATGGGAATCCTAACTCGCTTCATAAGTTTGGTACAGCTACGCATCCAGCATTAAAAAAAGCTATAAATCAAGTTTATGATGCACTAAATGCAAGTGATAATGATGATATAGTTTTCACATCATGTGCAACAGAATCAAATAACTGGGTTTTAAAATCAGTTGTATCAGATTTGATGAATGGTAGCAGAAAAAATCATGTAATTACAACGGAGGTTGAGCATCCATCAATTCTTGCTACCTGTAGATGGCTAGAAGAAAAAGGTATAAAAGTTTCATATCTTCCTGTAAATGAGAAAGGTATAGTTGAGGCACGTACTGTAAAAAATTTTATAACAGATAAGACAGCTATTGTTTCAATTATGTGGGCATCAAATGAAACTGGTGCGATATTTCCTATTAAAGAGATTGGTGAAGTTTGTAAAGAAAAAGATGTAGTTTTTCATTCAGATGCAGTTCAAGCTATTGGAAAGATACCAGTAGATTTACAAGATGTTCATGTAGATTTTGTTTCAATGAGTGCACATAAGTTTCATGGTCCTAAAGGTGTTGGTGCGTTGTACATTAGAGATTCTCAATTTTTAACTCCACTTCTTCATGGTGGTGAGCATATGGGTGGTCGCCGTTCAGGGACTTTAAATGTTCCATATATTGTTGGAATGGGTAAGGCTATAGAGCTTGCAACTACAAACATAGAAGATACAATGGCTAAAATCAAAGAAAAGAGAGATCGTTTAGAAGACGCTATTTTAGAGCTAAGCGATACTTTTGTCGTTGGTGATAGAGAAAATCGTACACCAAATACTATCCTTATATCTATTAAAGGTGTTGAAGGTGAGAGTATGCTTTGGGATTTAAATAACAGCTCTATTGGTGCTTCAACTGGTTCAGCTTGTGCATCTGAAGATTTAGAAGCAAATACTGTAATGTTAGCTATAGGTGCTGATAATGAGTTAGCACACACTGGAATTCGTCTAAGTCTAAGTCGTTTTACAACAGATGCTGAGATTGATTATACAATTGAGCATTTCAAAAAAGCTGTTGAGCGTTTAAGAGGGATATCTTCTTCATTTGCTAAGCAACAACCAACAGAGGGTGGCGAAGTTCAAGAATGTGAGCTACATCATCATTAACTTGTTAATGATGTCAACTATTTAATTAGTCTGTAAAAGGAAGATCATACCCTTGTGGTATTCCCCTTTTACTTCGCTGACGTCGCTAAAGCGACTAAAGCTAACTCCTAACGGAGCAAAAAATAAAATAAAACTAAGGAGCATGACATGGCAAAAAGTGATATGTTAGGTGAATCTTTATGGGATGCATATTCAGATAAGGTAACTTCATTGATGAATAATCCTCAACACCAAGGGGAGATATTTCAAGATGAGGTAGATAAGCGTGGTAACAAACTTATTGTTGCAGATTATGGTGCTGAGAGTTGTGGAGATGCAGTTCGTCTTTACTGGGAAATAGACCCAAAGACCGATACTATTATAAACTCTAAGTTTAAATCTTTTGGTTGTGGTACAGCTATTGCATCTTCAGATGTTATGACTGATCTTTGTATTGGTAAAACAGTTCAAGAAGCTGTAAAAATTACAAATATTGATGTTGAGATGGCTCTTCGTGATGACCCTGATACTCCAGCAGTTCCACCTCAAAAAATGCATTGTTCAGTTATGGCTTATGATGTTATCAAAAAAGCAGCTGGGATGTATATGGGTGTTGATTCTGATAGTTTTGAAGAGGAGATAATTGTTTGTGAATGTGCTCGTGTTAGTCTAAATACTATAAAAGAAGTTATTAAGCTAAATGATCTTACAACAGTAGAGCAAATTACAGATTATACTAAAGCTGGTGGTTTTTGTAAGTCTTGTATAAAGCCAGGTGGACATGAAGATAGAGAATACTATCTAGTAGATATCTTAGCAGATACTCGTAAAGAGATGGATCAAGAGAAGATGAAAGCTGCCGCGGATGCTGGAGCTGATGGCGATTTTGCTAAAAAGACTTTAGTTCAACAAATCAAAGCTGTTGATGCAATCATTGATGAATCTATTCGTCAGTTTTTGATAATGGATGGTGGAGATATGGAGATTATCGATATTAAAACTAATGATGAGTATATTGATATTTATATTCGTTATTTAGGTGCATGTGATGGTTGTGCTAGTTCATCTACAGGCACACTTTATGCAATTGAGTCAACTCTTAGAGAGAAACTTTCGGGTAATATTAGAGTATTACCTATATAGTTTGCACTACATAGAATTAGGTGCTACTTTATTTGTACCAGCTACCCATAAAAATTTAGCCCAAATCATATCTGGTGCTAAATACCAAAATCTTAAAAGTGTAGTTATTGATACTGAAGATGCTATATCTGAAAGCGATTTATCATATTCTATGGAAGTTATAAAGAATTTGCTAACTTTATTTAAAAAAAATAAACTTTTAGTTTTTATTCGTCCTCGAAATATTGAAATTTTAAAAGAGTTGTTATCGTATGAAAGTATAGATCAGATAGATGGATTTGTTCTTCCTAAGTTTTCATCAACAAATGCACAAGAGTATCTAAATACTTTAAAACTATCTTCACATCTCATAATGCCAAGTGTTGAAGGAAAAGAGCTTTTTGACACTAACAAACTAATAAAACTAAAAGATATATTAGTACAATACAAAGAAAAAATTATCTTAGTTAGGTTTGGACTTGAAGATATGCTTAGACAACTTAGTATGAAACGAAGATGTGAAGATTCTATTTTTGATATTGCTGTAACGTCTAGTATTTTAGGTAATCTTTTGGCAATTTTTAAAAGTGCTGGATTTGGAGTAAGTGGTGGAGTTTATCCTTGCTTTAATGATGAAGTTGGATTTATTAAAGATGTTAGGCGTGATTTAAAAGAGGGGTTATTCTCAAAAACAATAATCCATCCAGCTCAAATAGAGTTAGCTCATGATATCTATAAAGTAACTTTAGATGAATTAAATGAAGCAAATAGTCTTCTTTCATCATCCCAAGCTATTATAAATTTAGATGGAAAAATGGGAGAGATCAATACCATGAGTCCATATGCTAGATTGATAAAACTAAGAGAAAAAATATATGGAGTAAGAGATGAAAATTAAGCTATTAATATTTAGTATAGTATTTGTAACTACTAGTTTTGCCATGAGTGTACAGGAAAAGAAAAAAGTGTTTTTAGATAAAGTTTTGCCAGCTATAGAGATAGTTTACAATGATTTGCAAAAACAGTATGAAGATATAAAACAAGATATAAAGAATAATACTAATAAAGAAAAAATTGCCTCTCTTAAGAAAAAATATAAAGTCAATAGTGATGAAGAGTTACTTATGGCTATGAAACCACATCCAAAAAGTATAGCACTCTCACAAGCAGCGATAGAGAGTGCATGGGGGACGAGTAGATTTTATCGAGAAGCTAATAATATTTTTGGAATATGGGCATTTGGTAAAAATACGCCTCGCATTGCAGCTTTACAAACTAGAAACGGTAAAACTATTTGGGTTAAAAAATATAACTCCATAGAGCAGTCAGTAAGAGATTATTATCTAAATATTTCAAGAAGCTTTGCATTTTCTGAGTTTCGTAAGCTAAAGATGAAAACTTCAGATCCTTTTTTACTTGTAAAAGAGTTAAAGATGTATTCAGAAAAGAGGGAGGCTTACTCAGAAGAGCTAGCTTCCATTTTAAGATATAATAAATTCTATAAATACGATAAATAGATCGCTACTCAATCATCTCAGTAGCACGACCTTGAATGATTGTGATGTTTTTATCTTGAAGCTTATTAAGAGTTTGCATATCCATAACTCCTGTTGCAATTAATGATATTCCTAGTGAATCAGTTATTAATTTAAGTGCATTTAAACTTTGCTCATTTTGTCCTAAGAAATATATACTCTCTGCTTTGATGTAATTAGGGCGTAAATCTTGCAAGTATTGATAGTCAGTGCTCTCTCCAATAAATTCAAATATTGCTAATTCAAAATTATGCCCTTTGAGTAAACTTTTATACTGTTTTACTAGTTGTGAATTTTGAGATATAAGTTTATCTGGCATCTCTATAATTAGTTTAAAAGGTAAGTTATCGCCATAACTATTAAATAGTTTGCTCATATGATCAAAAGTATCTGTATTATTTAAGAAGTCATATGGTAAACGGAGTGAACAAATAGAGTATTGAAGCATTTTATCTGGCTGCATAAACATCATTTCTAAGATTTTACGATAGATATTTTTACTTTGACCTGTTTGGTTTGCAGAAGCCATAAACTGACCAAAATAGTAGGTTTCTTTATCAGTACTCATAGAGATACTAAGTGCAATATGTGCATCTTTTTTAGTTTTAGTATCAACAACCTTATAAGGTATAAAATTAAACTTATCATGATCAATAGCTTTAGTTATAATTTCACGCCATGCATCTTTACCCATAACCTCTATAGCATCTTCAGCATGCTCAAGATGAATTTTAGTATCATTAAATTTTGCTAAAGCTAAAGAGTTATCAGAGTGTGATAAAAGTTGAGCAATTGTTTGTTTATAATTATACTCATAAAGACCTATAGAGATGAATGATTTAGATATATCTAGATCTATGTTTATCATGATTTTTTTAACTGAGTCATGTATGTTTTGAGCCAAGGATAAACCATCCTCAGCATTACAATCTGGTAAAAATATACAAAATTCAGTACCATTCATTCTAGCTATGATAGCATTTTTGTAATTTTTAGCACTATTTTTAAATATTTCAGCCATATCTATAAAAAGACTATCTACTTTTTTATGTCCTATTTTTTCATTTGCTTCTACCACTCCACTAAAAGCAATCATCATATTTATACCACCTTTTGAATTAGCATCAATTTTTAGATATTCTGGTAATTTGTCTATTAGATATTTACGATTTCTAAGTTTTGTATCTGAATCTATATACTCCATCTCTTTTTGACGTTTAAGCTCTTCATTTCCTTTGTCAAACATCGCTTTAACTTTTTGCACCATATTATTCATGCCAAGCACTACATCTTTAAGCTCTTTTGTATGAGGAATGTCGTCTTGGATTATAAATTCATTCCTTGCTACTGCCTCAGCCTGCAGTTGTACTCTCTTTAGAGGTTTTAAAATTGCATGAAGAAGTAAATTTAATATGAGTAAACCAAAAGCTGCCAAAATGCTAAAAGAGATTAAAAGATTTTTTAAAATTGTATAGAGTTGAATATGTGCATAACTTACATCACTTTGAACGTTTAAAAGTCCTATTGGGCTCCATCCAGCAGATACATTTGCACTCGCAATTGGTGCTTTAATATCAAGAAGATTAATAAACCATTGAGGCACATCTACTTGTGAGTTCTCAGCTTCTCTTTTAAACAATATTTCGTTATCTATATCAACTAAAGAGATATATTGATAGTTTCCGCTGTCAAAGTTAGCATTTATCATAGTTGACATCATAACTATATCACCATTAGCACTTCCAAGGGATAAACTAAGTGAACTTGCGGTATTTTTTGCATCCTCAAGTAATCTTTTTTGAACAGATTCACTTACGATATTAAAGTTGAGTACTAGGACAGTTAAGAGGATTATTATTAAAAACATAGAGAACATTAGAGCAATTTGTTTAAAGAGTGTCATATCTTTTTCCTTTTTATGTTTTGCTTGAGTAAATCCCATTTTTTATGAGATTTTTTTTGTTTTATTTTTTTTCCAGTTCCAGATTTAGCAGCTATGTAAAGAGATTCTCCATTGAGGTTATAAATAGGGATTAAATCTTTTCTTTGTGAAGCTAGGAAAATTTTACGGTTATTATTATCAAGAATCAATGGTTCACTTCTTGGTGTTTTAAAATAGGTCAAAACCATATGTGGTAATTTAAATTTTGTTGAACGTACATATGTAAAAAAAAGTTTTTTTGAATCAACACCAAGATATCTAAGTGCAAAATATTTGCTAATAACATAATCTTCACAATCCCCTTTATCTTTACTTAAAAATTCTAAAGGTGTAGCCCAATAATCATCTTTGTTATACACCTTTAAATCAGAGGAATAACTAACTTCATTAAAAAAATCATTTATAGCCTTTAATTTCTCTAAATCACTTTTATCTTTAACCTCATCAAGAGTAGCCTGGAGATAATAAAATCTTTTTTTTGCAAACTCATTATACTTTTTTGCTATTCTTGCTATCGTTGCATCATCCACATACGGCTCATTAGCATATACGCTAGCAAACAATAGTAAAAAAAATAAAAGTACATTTTTTATAACCATAGATTATTATAGCAAAATTTATATATGGGTTTGATTTTGTCTTTTATTGAATCCAGAGCTACCTTGTTTTGAGTTAATTTTTATCTCGTTAGCGTAAGGTTTTAGGTAGCTAGGGACTGCTCGACCTTTTAGTTTCATCATATCTTGGAGCATACTAAGGGCTACCTCTTTTTCATCTAATTTTTTTATATGCACAAGGTAGTTAAATAAAAGTTCACCTAGTCTAGTAAGTGAAATTTTGTATGTAGAGTCTGTTTTAGAGTATGCCCATATGCAAAAGCTGTAAAAATTTTCATACACACTAGAATTTTGCCAAATCAATTTAACAGAGTTTTTAAAATTTCCACTATTATAAGTTAAATCCCAAAATCTAGCAAAGCGTTTCATAATTTGAATATCATTAAAATTAAGAAGATTATTTTTTAAAATATCGTATGGTGGAGTGTTGGAATATACCATGCCAAACTCTATATCGTGACGATTTATGAAAGTGCCTGATAGTTTTTTAAGTATCCCTATCTGTATCTCACATGAACTAAGTTGTACGAGCTCATCTAAGTTTTTACCAAAACTCTCTAATGATTCTCCAGGAAGTCCAACTATTAAATCAAGATGGATGTGTGCATCTGTTTCATTTTCTAAAAAAGAGAGATTTTGTTTTATTTTTTCTAGTTTTAAATTTCTAGAAATATTCTTTGCTACATCGATGTTTAAAGTTTGTATCCCTATTTCAAGTTGCAAAGCTCCTTGGGTAAATTTTTTTATCTTTTCTTTTATAGAATCTGGAAAATGATCAGGTATAACTTCAAAGTGGGCGAAATATGTTTCATCTTTACTTAAGAAGAAATCTAAAATTTTATTTGCTGATGAGATGTTTATGTTAAAAGTTCTATCAACAAATTTGAAGTTTCTAGCCCCTCTAATCCAAAGTTTTTCAAACTCATTTAATACTTCATCAAGATTAAATATGCGAACTTTTTCATCCATAGAAGAGAGGCAAAATTCACATTCAAATGGGCATCCACGCGATATTTCTACATAGATATATCGATTTTTTATATCATTGTCTGTGTAAAACTCATATGGGAGTTTTAATTCTTTTAAATTTGGAACTGATTGTTTGATGAATTTTTCTTTTGGATGGGTAGTCTGTAACTCTTTACACAACTCATAAAAAGCTACATCCCCTTCGCCCGCTATTATATAATCAGCATCATCAAAGTTTACTCTAAAGGGTTGATGTGAGACTTCTGGACCACCAAGTATTATAACTATTTGTGGAGAAATTTTCTTTATTATTTCAATTAGTTCACTAACATGTGAAGCGTTCCAAATATAGGTACCAATTCCGATAATTTTAGGATTATTAAGAAGAAGTTTTTCAGCGATACTTTGGATGGCATCATTTATACTGAATTCCATAATTTTAGTATCTTGTTGAAGAGAGTTCATATTTGCATAGATGTATCTGAGCGCTAATGAGGTGTGTGTATATCTTGAATTTAGAGTTGTTAAAATAATATTCATAATGAAAGTTTAGCGAAATAATAACCAAGCCTATAAAAAAGGGAAAAAGCTTGGTTATAAATAGTTATTAGGAGAATCTATACTCGTTTATGTAAAAGGGGGAAACATAATTGAGTTGAAGAATTATATAAACTATAAGTTAATACTTAGTTAATGTATCAGTTGCCCCCTATGGACAGATGTAATTAGTAAGACAAAAAGAGATAGTTGGATATAATTAGCTATGCAATTACTCTTAGCTTTATTTTATTTTTTTTATTTTGCCCTTATTGGCGTATATGTTATATTTTTACCAAAAGTACTAGAACTTAGTGGTTATAGTGCTAGTGATATTGGGATTATTTTTGCAGCAGCACCCCTAGTTCGTTTTGTTGTTCCTTTTTTGTTTATAAAAGGATTAAAGCTTAATGTCAAAAGCTTTAACTTTGCGTTGAGTATTATGATACTTAGTGCTATCTCCTTTTACTTTTCTTTAGATAGTTTCTATAGATTACTTTTTTCAAACATTGGGATTGGGATTGGGCTTAGTTTGGTTCTCCCATACATTGAGCTAATTTCATTAAACAATTTAGGCAAAGAGAAATATGGAAAGATTAGGCTTTTTGGCTCGCTTGGATTTATTTTAGTGTCACTAGTGTTAGTTAAGTTCTTAGATCCACCAAGTGTAGCACTTTTGTATCTTTTAGTTATCTCGTTTTTTGTAGTAATAACAGCTTATATAATTGTTCAAGGCGAAAAAGAAGTACTAAATAAAACAAGTGAAGAAAAAAATGATATAAACATACTAAAGGACTGGAAGCTTTGGTTGGGCTTGACATTGATGCAAGTTGGATTTGGTCCGTTTTATAACTTTTTTACCATATATGAAACAGATTTTGGGTTAAGTCTTGATATGACAATATATCTTTGGAGTTTTGGAGTTGTTGTAGAAGTATTTATGCTTTTCTTTCAAGGAAGATTTTTGCGTAATAACCTACTTTTAGTTCTGCAAATTACAACTTTTATAACGGCTATTAGGTGGTTTTTAGTGTTTATGTTTCCACAAAATCTGCCTATATTGTTTTTCTCACAAAGCCTACATGCTCTATCATTTGCATTATTTCATTCAGCAGCAATTAGTTATTTGTTTGTTCTTTATAAACATAAATCTTTAGCACAACAATTTTTCTCAGGAATAACTTATGGATTTGGAGCATTTGTAGGAGCACTATATAGTGGGTATATGTATGAATATTTTCCAGAATATCTGTTTTTAAGTGCTAGTGTAGTTGTATTTTTAGCATTTGGAAGTTTATCTCTTTGGAAGAGAAAGTTATCTATGGGGTAACTTTTTTAGAGTTAAGCAAAACTATAATAGAGCTAAGCAAGGCACCAAAAAATACTATTGTATAACCTGTTGGAAGATCATAAAAAAATGATATTAGTATGGCAAAAATACTAAAAAACCATCCGAAGTAAAAACTATAAAGTAAAGGTTTTTTAACATTAAGAGATAAAACTACAAACGGTGGTGCTATAAGAAGTACAAAAACAACAAGCACACCAGCAAGATTAACAGATGAAGTTACAGTTAATGCTAGTAAAGAAAAAAATGTAAGTTCTCTAAAGAATCCTGTTAATTTTGGGTAAACTTTCCATAGTATTAAAGCTATTAACATATATATAATAGCACTCTTTAAAACATCAATTGGTGGGGTAAATAAGATATCACTTGCAAGAAGAGATTTAAAATGCTCCATCCCCTCAGCCGAATGAGCAAGGACCATCATAATGCCACTTGCACCTAAGACATATAAAAGTCCTATAAATGGTTCTAGTTTTATCTTTCTTTGTGAAGCGATTGCTATTAAAAAAGCACTTAGAAGGGCAAAAGTTAATGTTAAAAGATAAAAATATTTTTCATGAAAATATCCTAGGCTTATAGCAGAGCCAAGAGCAGCAAATTGTGCTATGGCTAAATCTGTAAATATAATTCCTCTCTTAAGTATCCCTATACCAAACCATGAGTGCATCATAACAAGGATAGCTACTAGTGCAATTGGTATTAATAAAATATCAATCATCTAAAGCACTTGTTAAATAATCAAATAAAGAGGTTAAATCCTTTATTGAATCTAAAGAGTTTATGTCATGGGGCATCAATACAATTGGTATATCTGTTTTAGATGAGATATATTTAGCAGTTTTTGTAGAGTGATAAACATCATGAAGTATACAAAATGGTTTTTCTTTTTTAATAAGTTTTATAAGATTCATAATGTGTTTTGATGATGCTGGAATACCAGGTAGTGGTTCAATTGTAGCTATATTTTTAAGTCCATAAGCTTTTATAAAATAAGCTAAATTATTATGAAATTGTATAACTTTTAAACCTTTTTTATTTGACATTTTTTTGTTCCATTCATCAATCTTAATTTTGAACATCTTTATAAATATTTCATAATTTTTTTCATATGCTTTTGAGTTAGTTATATCTATAGAGGATAAATATCTTTTAATTGTATCTGCCAAAATTAAAATATTATTTGGGTCAAGATGAAAGTGTGGATTTCCATCTGGATGGATATCTCCACCAGAACGATCTACATTTTTAGGTTTTAAAATCATTTTTATATGATGAGAAAGATCTAAAAAACTTTTTGCACCAACCTTTGTTTTTGGATTTGCGCCTCTATTTATAAGTTGAGGTAACCAACCAATTTCTAACTGCCCACCGTTAATAATGAGTCCATCAGCATTTCTTATTTTAGAAATAAGTGATGGGCGAGGGACTACAAAGTGTGGATCCCAATCTCCTTTTGCTAAAACAATAATATTTATATTTTTACCACCAATGCTCTTTGTAAGAGCACCAATATATGGGTAAGAAACAGCAATATTTAACTTTGCAAAAAGAGCAAGAGGTAAAAGCAGGATTAAAAAAAATTTCATATTTTACCTCTTAAAATGAATGAGCTGCATGTGCGCCAATAGATATATTTGCTTGAAGTATAATGGTATTAACATGTTGTTGTTCACCTTTTTCATTATATAAAGCATTATTACGGTTATATTGTAATCTAAATTTTGCAAATTCACTTGTATTATACTCAATCATTAAACTATACTTATCTAGATTAGTTGGTTTATCAGAATTTATATTATCTAAAATAATATCATTTTTTAAAAATGTTTCATATCTAAGACCCATTGCCCAATTTTTATTATTAGCATATATAAGCTGAGTATAGATTCCGCTTTGTGTTTTTGTTATATCTTGAGCTGTAAAGGTATAAGGCATCACAGAGGTATCAATATCAGAATATAAAATTCCTTCAATTTTTCTACCTAAAAACTCACTCTGCAGAGATAAAAAGCTGTATGAATTAAAGTAGTGTTTTATTGTCAAATCAATACCATAAAGCATAGAATCACCACTAATTGCATATGCATTTTCCTCCTCATCACTACGATCTAGTCTTGTAGTTCCTTTAGCATAAGATACACCAGCTAAAATAGTTGTATCATCAATATCAAAAGATGTTTTTGCATAGGTTACAAATAAACTTGGTGCATCTGCGTATTGAGAGATTGAGCCATCCTCCGTAAATCCTATAGTTTGGTTTCCAAACATCTGTTCATTGTCTCCTTGTAAAATTTCTAAACCAATCATTAAGTATGTAGATGTTGGGGCTGTCCATTGGAGTTGAAGACCTTTTTCATTTATACCGTGCATCCCTAAAAAAGATTCATAAACTAAAGGCATATCTGCAAAACTGTAAGAATGGTAGTGCTGTTCATTTAAATATCCAAAATTAGAATTAAATTTTCCACCTTTTATTTTTGTTCCAAATCCTATAGCTGTGCTTGTAAAATAAAGCTCTTCTATTTCAACTCCATTTTCTGAATAATGAAAAATACCGTCCATAGTAAAAAACGGATCAACGGAACTTGAAAGTACTAATTCTGCATAGTTAAGGTTAAAGCCGTTGTTTGCATTATTGCTTGTGTGAGTATCTCCATCATGTCCATGAGTACCAATTAAGCCATGAGCAATACCTGGTATCTCTAAATGAGTAACTTCGTCATCAGCAATATCTCTATTAACAAAAGAAGCATCAAGTATCAAAGAGATATCTGGTATAAATTTTGATTGTTCAAAAGTTCTTTTTTCAGTTGGAAGAATATCTATTGACGCACAAACCATTGTTGCACATAGTGTGCTAGATAGTAATATTTTTTGCATAATTATCCTAATTAATATATTTTATTTTTGTAAAGTTTTTATTTTGTGTTAGGTAGTTATGAGATTAAAGGTGGTGCACGATTTTGATTGGAATGTTTCTTTATAAAAGAAGATAAAACTGAGTTGTTCTCTAGCACTTTTTTAAAGTGAAAAATTTCTATATCTTGAGTATTATCAATAAGATCAGCAGATACTAAGTTATCGCTAACATGACAAACAAGACATGAAGTACTCTCTCCATGTTCAATATGCTTTACCTCATGAATAGCCCCAAAAGTTGTAGCAATGATAAAAAATAAAGATATTAATACTCTTAGTTTCATAGATGAATTATACCCTATATTGTTTTAGGCTACAATTACACATGTCAAAAAAAAATAAAAAAAACACTAAAACAAACCAACAAATAAAACAATATTTTGATGGCGATCCATTTGATGTTGGAGTTGAGCGGGTAGAGAGTGAGACATTAAGTGAATTGTTCCATTATTTGGGCATATATGAGATAGAGCATTCTCGTGAGTTATTGATTAAAACTATTCGTATGATTTGGTCTGAAGCTGATAATGTTTATCGCAGACTAATAGTCGAATTTTTTGCAAATGAGGGAAAAATTTACTTTTCTGATAAAAAAAAAGAACCACCTATAACTAGTATAGATAAGCTAGATGAGATTTTATCAGAATTTGACATAACTAAAGAAGAATCAGCCATACTTTATGCAGAATTTGGAGATAAGCGAGCTAAAAAGATAACCCCTGCAAAGGTAGAATCAAAAATAAAACATATAAGATTTGAGGTTAAAAAAGTTGCATTAGAGAAAAAACTTGATGGATTTTTTGATATTGATGATAGTTTTGAATTTAATGCAAATATTCATTATATTATATATGGACAAAGTTTTTATAAAATCCATACTTTAAATACTCCAACTTATAGTTATGAATATCTTAGCGAAAATGAATATGAGGCAATAATCTCTAAGATTGAACAAGATAAAGAAAGTACTCAAAAAAAATATCAAGATAGTGTTAATAAGTTCATTGAAAATATTCCAAATCCACACACTATTTTAACTCAAAAAGAGATAGTAAGCGCGCTTCGTTCATCTCCTCCAAAATCTTATTTAAAATATCCACTTATCAAAGAGGAGTTACTAAACTCTATAATCTCAATACACCTGCCTTTAGTTTCGCTAGAGCTTCATAATGAAGAGATATTAGTGCAGATTGAACAAACTATAAAACTGCCAAACTCACAGGAGAGCTTCAAATATAAATTAGATTTGCATATAGAGCTTAATTCACTTTTAAAAGATATTTGGAATGATGAAAGACTTGATTTTAGTGGAGTTGTAGAGGAGGCAAAACTTGAGCATGAAAATCAATTTTTAAAAGAGCTTTCAGCCATTGTTGATGAGTGTAAGACCTATGCAACACAACTCAATCTTAGTGAGGAGATTTTATATAAAAAAATATACACATATTTACTTGATATGCTACCAATATCTTTAGTTATTAATCCAAAAGTAGCTAGAAAAACAGTAAAAAAATTTATATACTCTATGCAAGAGGAGATTTTAAAATTTCAAAGACAAGCATTATTAGCTCAAACTATAAGAGATTTTAAAAATCTATTTCCTATGGCTAGACAAATGCGACGAAAGTTAACTCTTCATATTGGTCCAACAAATAGTGGGAAAACTTATGAGGCTATACAAAAACTACAAACTGCAGATACAGGTTATTATCTTGCACCACTTAGACTTTTAGCACTAGAGGGTTATGAGGGTTTAAAAGACAATGGGATTGACGCTTCACTTATAACAGGAGAAGAGCAAATTTTAAATGAAGATGCTACTCATATAAGTTCAACTATAGAGATGATAAATTTTGAAGTTGATGTAGATGTTTGTGTGATTGATGAGGTTCAGATGATTGATGATGATGATCGTGGCTGGGCATGGGCAAACGCGATTATAGGCGCACCTGCAAATGAGATTATTATGACAGGCTCATCAAACTCTAAAGACGCCATAATAGCCCTTGCAGAGTATTTGGGAGAGGAGTTAGAAATAATCGAATTTGAGCGTAAAAACCCACTTAGATTGCTTGATACTCACACAAGTGTACAAAATGTTAAAAAGGGAAGTGCGATTATTGCTTTTAGCAGAAAAGATGTGTTAAAACTAAAGCAAAACTTTTCAAAAAAGTTTAGCGTAAGTGTTATTTATGGAAACTTGTCTCCTGAAGTTAGACGAGAAGAAGCAAGACGATTTCGTACTGGAGAGACAGAGATTTTAATAGCTACAGACGCTATAGCCATGGGTTTAAATTTACCGATTGAGACAATATTGTTTTCAAAAGCTGAAAAATTTGATGGGATATCTCAAAGAACTTTAATGCCAAGTGAGATACATCAAATTTCAGGTAGGGCTGGTAGATTTGGTTTAAATGAAGAGGGCTTTGTAGGTGCTTTAAGTGCGGATGTATTAAAAATAATCCAAAAGAATTTTTATAAAGAGGATAAAGAGATAATAATCCCTTTTAATGTGATGGCAAATTTGGAGCATATTAAACTTGTTTCCACCATCTTAGAAGAGCGTTCTTTGTATGAGGTACTAAAGTTTTTTGTAAAAAACATGGTGTTTAATGGACCTTTTGTTGCTTCAAATCTTCAAGATTTGCTTGAAGTCGCAAAAATTGTAGATGAGTATGACCTTGATATTGCTACAAAATATCATTTAGCATGTGCGCCATTAACACTAAAATCACCATATATTGTTTCATCATTTAATTCTTATGCACTCTCTTTAGAACAAAAAAAAGTTATACCATATATAGCTACACCTTTAGTTGGTAAACACGCAATTACTACAGAAGATTTATTAAGAGCCGAGGATATGGTAAAAGAGATTTCACTATATTTATGGCTTAGTTATCGTTTTAAAGATTATTTTTTAGATGAGCAAAAAGCAAGGGTGCATCGAGGTGTTTTAAATAAATATATAGAGCATTCTCTTCATCAGCCAAGTTTTGTTCAAACATGTAGATTATGTAGCACACCACTTGCGCACAACTCAAAACACAACATTTGTAACAGATGCTTTAGAAAAAATTATACAGGTCGTGGACACAGTAGTCATAGAGGCAGAAGAAGGTAATATAGCTTTTATGATTAAAATTTTAAGAAATTCTTTCGTTACACTTTTCCTGAGGCACTGACATTAAATTAAGGATTAACTAGATTCCGTGTCAAGCACGGAATGACGAAAGCTCAAGTTCAGGATGAAAAAAATTCATATATTACATAGAGTATATCAAAAGCTCTATAGCTTTTAGAATCTCTTCATTTGTTTTTTTATTTACCACTGCATAAGCTAAAGCAGCCCCTGCTCCTACTCCCTCTTTAGCTTCACCATCGTCATATTTTTTCAAAACTGGTATCTCTGTAGAAGCAAAAGAAAAATCTGTATATATTGCGTGTGGTGTATAACTTAGTTTTGATAAAATATTTTGTATATTTGAGTTTTCATCTTTAGCTACCCATGCTGTAGTGGCTAGTGTAATATTGTCATGTTTAATTCTCATAAGCACATCTTCTTTTAATTTATCAGCTACCAACAAGCAAGCTGCCATTTGAGTTCCACCAGCTAAAACTACATGAAATCTCCTTGATGCCTCTAGTAAAAATCCAGCACAAAATAAAAGCATATTATCACTAACAACTCCTAATTTTTCAAAGTTACTCATATCATTATCTATGAGGGAAAGTGC
>WFPU01000039.1 GCA_015487435.1 Sulfurimonas sp. | reverse complement strand
GATTATAATGATAGTAGCACGATACAACCCAAATTTACAAATGAGAGAATTTAGAAAAGGATTTAATCTTTTAAATAGCATGTTAGATGAGATGCCATCATCTAGCACAGATACGTTAAAAACAGATTTTGTCCCTTCTATTAATACACGAGAGGGAAAATATGCCTATCATGTTGAGGTAGACTTACCTGGAATGAGTAAGGACGATATAAATATCAGCATTGAAGACAACATTCTTGTGATTTCAGGTGAGAGAAATTTTAAAGATGAAGTTAAAGAAGAAAGCTATTATAAAATAGAGAGTTCTTTTGGCTCATTTTCACGTTCTTTTACCCTTCCTGAAGAAGCAGATATAGAAAATATTCATGCGGAATCAACAGATGGTGTTTTAGAAATTATTGTGCCAAAGCTTAAAGAAGAAAAAACCAATAAAGTTAAAAAAATTAGTATTAATTAGAGGAGCAAAAGATGAATATTATTAAACATGCAAAAGAACTTGGATCGGAGATAGAAAAAGGAGTTGAAATAGTTGGTAAAAAGGTATCTGATGCCTTTGATAACCTAGCAAGTCATCTCCCTTTTTCAAATCTTGCTAAAAAAGAAAATGGAAATTTTCATTTAGAAGTAGATTTACCTGGTGTTAAAAAAGATGAGATTAATATACAAATTGAAGATGATCTTCTTATCGTAAGTGCTGTTCGACATTACAAAAATGAACTTAGCAGGGATGATTATTATATTTGTGAGAGTTCATTTGGAAAGATTCAAAGACATTATGTTTTACCTGATAACATCGATAAAGAAAAAATAGATGCTTCTTTTAATGATGGTCGCTTAGTGATTGAGCTTGAAAAAATAAAAAGTGCGAAACCTAGACGTATAAATATTAAATAAGGGGTCAAAAATGAAGGCTGATAAAACAAAGTTTTTTATGGGCATCCTTGCCCTTTTTGCTTCTGTTATTGTCGCACAAAGTTATTTTTTATATGACTTGAATGAGAGTATTAAAAAAACAAAATCACAGCAAGAGCATAACACTAAGGTTGGGGCTAATAATTTTTTTAATGCACATAGTATTGATCCATTTATACAGATGCAACAGATGCAGGAGCAAATGCAAAAAAGTTTTGGGCAGCTTAACTCTCTTTTTGCTGATGATCCATTTTTTAAGGAAGCCTTTTCACAGATGGACATAAGACCCTTATCTGACATTAAAGAAGATGATAATAAATATATAATTGAGCTAAATATACCTGGAGCGCAAAAACAAAATATAGAAATTACAAATCGAGAAAACACTCTTAGTGTTTATGCAAAGTCTGAATTTAGCAAAGAAGATAATAGTAGTAACTATATCCATAAAGAACGCTATTATCAGTCTTTTTCAAGAAGTTTTATTTTACCTCAAAATGCAGATTTGGATAATTTAACGCATCAATATGATAGTGGGGTATTGAAAATTAATATCCCAAAAAAATAATCAAGAAGATTTAATTATATAGCTTGTATAATCAAGCTATGGAAAATAAAAAATTACAAACACTAGTATTAAAAGAGTTATCCAACTCAAGTTTACTTGTACAAAGACAAAAAAGTCTTTTTTTTGAAAAAGGAGAGGATCCATTATCTAGTGTAGATACGCAAAAATTTTTTTATTTTATTATGGAGGGAAAAGTTAAGATTTATCAGCTTGATTTGCAAACTGCCAAAGAGCAAACTTTATATATTCTTTCACATGGAGATATGTTTGATGTAGTTTCACTTCTTGATGGAAAACCAAATGAATATCTTAGTGAGGTTTTAGAAGACGCTCACATTATTCAGCTTCCTTTGAGTGATGTAAAAGAGATGATTTTACGTGATGAAAAATTTAGACAGTATTTTTATTCATATTTAGCAGGGCAATTAAAATCTATGGAAGACCTTGCAGTAAGCCTCTCTTTTTATGATGTATATCAACGAGTTATTCAACTGTTTTCTCGTTTTGTTCACATCCATAATGGAGAGGCTAAACTTCGTGTAATTGATAACTTAAATCATGAAGATATCGCCTCCATGGTGGGCTCGGTTAGAAAGGTTGTTAACCGTAGTTTGCAAAAATTAAAACAAGATGGAATCATTGAGGTTTCACGAAAAAACATCCACATTAAAAACTTTCAAAAGCTTCTCGATAAGCTATCTATATAAATAAATGTGACAGCTTTTTTGTAAAGTTTAATTAGTAAAAAAATTATTTAGTAATTAAATGCTACTTTATAAGTTGGATCATCTTCTTCATATGAACAATGAGGTCCCGCTTTTTTAAGTATAGCTTTACAATCAGCCGATAGATGGCGAAGAAGTAAATTTTTACCAGCATCTTCGTATTTTTTGGTAATCAAATCAATTGCTTCAACACCACTAGAGTCCATAACTCTTGCATCTTTAAAGTCTATTACAACTCTTGGTGGGTCATTTGGTATATCAAAATTATCTCCAAATGTAGAAGCACTTCCAAAAAACAATGGACCATCAAGCTCATAAACTCTTGTCCCATCATCTTCAGTATGTACACGAGCCGAAATTTTAGCGTGTTTCCATGCAAATGCTAAAGCTGAAATGATAACACCTGCTATAACAGCAATTGCTAAATCTTCTACAACTGTAATGATAGTAACTGCAACCATAACAAAAGCATCAGTTCTTGGCATGCGAGATAGTCTAGAGAAGCTTGACCACTCAAATGTACCAATACTTACCATAAACATAATTCCAACAAGTACAGCTACGGGGATAGCATTTAAAACACCACTCATAGATACAACTAAGATGATGAGTCCGACAGCAGCCACAAACGATGAAAGTCTTCCAATACCACCAGAGGTGTAGTTAATAATTGATTGACCAATCATAGCACAACCAGCCATACCACCAAAGAAACCACATGTGATATTTCCAGTACCTTGTGCGATACACTCTTTGTTTGCAGATCCACGAGTATTACTAAGTTCATCCAAAACAGAAAGAGTAAGTAGCGACTCAATAATTCCTACAAGAGCTATAATAACAGCATATGGGAGTACTAGTATTATCGCATCAAGTGAAAATATATACTCAGGAATACTAAAGCTAGGCATCTGTCCAGCATATTTACTCATATCATCTAACCCTCCTAAAAGAAGAGTGTCTGCATTGGTAAGATAAACACCTAGAGTGATAACTATTATTGCAACTAAACCAGCAGGGATTGCTTTGGTAAATTTTGGAAGTATATACATTATTAGCATAGTAACAGCCACTAAGATATACATCATATACCCTTGATCCTCAAAAAATTTAAATTGAGCAGTTCCAATAACAATGGCAAGTCCATTTACAAAACCATGAATTGCAGGAGTTGGAACAAGGCGGATAAATTTACCAAGCTTTAAAGCTCCAATAGCTACTTGAATAAGTCCAGCGATAACAGTTGCTAAAAGTATGTAGTGTAATACTCCCATCGCTATAGCTTCTCTAGCCAAACCTTGTGCAGCTAACAGCTCATTTGCTTGAAGAGTCAAACCAACTAAAACGATTGCAACAGCCCCTGTAGCACCTGAAACCATACCTGGTTTTCCACCAATTAAAGATGTGATAAGACCTAAAATAAAAGCAGTATATAAACCAACAATAGGGCTAACACCAGCTATAAAACTAAATGCAATAGCTTCAGGAACTAAGGCAACAGCTACAACTAAACCAGATAAAATATCATTTTTAATATTTGAGCCTGTATATTTCTTTAAATCAAACAACTATTCAACCCTTTAATGAGCTTAGTTGCTCTAAAACTTTTTCTTGTTTAGCTTTTGCGTCTGCTAGAAGTGAACGATTTTTTTCTAGCACACCCTCTGGAGCATTTGCTACAAATTTTTCGTTGTTAAGCATTCCATTAAGCTTACCAATCTCTTTTTGAAGCTTTTCATCTTGTTTTGTAAGTTTAGAGATGATTGAACTCAAATCAATTGAATCAGTTGGAATATAAGTCTCACATAAATCAGAGATGTCACTTACAGAGTTTTCTATTTTAGTATCTGTAAATTCTACCACTTCAACTTTTGCAAGTTTTAGTATGAATGGTAACATCATCTCTTTTTGCTTGTCACTTAATCCATCAATTTTAACAAATGCTTTTTCAATCTTTTGGTTAGCTAAATCAACTAAAACTTTTGCTCTTCTGATTGATACAATAGTATCCATAATGATTTCAAAAGTTTTTTCCTCTTTACGCTTTTTAGTTTTATGAGGATATTCTTTAATCATAATAGATTCACTATCTTCAAGTGAAGTCCCTGATAAATCGTGATATAGATATTCTGTAACAAATGGCATAAATGGGTGTAGTAGCTTCATCGCATCTTTAAAAATAGCACCAAGTTCTATGATAGAATCTTTGTCAGCTTTAGAAAGCTCAATTCCCCAACCACAAAATTCATTCCAAATAAATCTGTAGATAATAGTAGCAGCATCGTTGAATTTATAATTATCAAGAGCCGCGCGAACTTCTAATGTAGCTTGGTTTAGACGAGAAGTCATATATTTTGCCAAATCTGTTTTTAGACAAAAACTAGTTAAATCTGGAAATGTAGACTCATTCATTTTTAAATATACTGAAGCGTTGTAAAGTTTGTTAGTAAAGTTACGGTTTAACTCTAATTTTTCTGTACTCATACGGATATCACGACCTTGTGCAGCAGAGATTGCAAGAGTAAAACGAAGTATGTCAGCTGAGTATTCATTTACCATATCAAGAGGGTCAATTACATTCCCCTTTGATTTACTCATCTTATCACCATTTTCATCTCTTACTAGTGCATGGAGGTAGATGTGTTTAAATGGAAGTTTACCATTAAAGTGTTCACCCATCATCATCATTCTCGCTACCCAAAAGAAAAGAATATCAAAACCAGTGATAAGTAATGAGTTTGGATAAAAATCTTTCATATCATCCGATTGAAACAGTTTATCCATCTCAACATCGCCATTACCCCATCCAAGAGTTGAAAATGGCCATAATGCAGAAGAGAACCAAGTATCAAGAACATCTGGGTCTTGTGTTAAGTTTTTACTTGCACACTTAGGACAAGCTTCTGGATTTTCATCTTGAGATGCAAATTCGTGTTCACAATCATCACAATAAAATACAGGAATTTGATGTCCCCACCAAAGTTGACGGCTAATACACCAATCACGAAGTTCACCCATCCAAGAGTTATAAGAGTTAATCCAATGAGGTGGAAAAAATGTAGCTTCTCCATTGTTTGTTTTCTCAATTGACTTTTGAGCTACTTCTTTACGCAAGAACCATTGTCTAGAGATATATGGTTCAACTACACTTTTACATCTGTAGCAGTGTCCAACTTGGTGTTTATGGTCTTCAATCTTAACCATAAAGCCTTCTTCTTCAAGGCGTGCAACGATTACCTCACGAGCTTTTAGGCGATCTAGTCCTTTAAACTCTTCAGCATAGTCGTTTAAAATTCCTTTTTCATCAAAAACAGTAATAAACTCTAAGTTATGTCTTTTTCCAACTTCGTAGTCATTTTGATCATGTGCTGGAGTAACTTTTACTACACCTGTCCCAAACTCCATATCAACATGAGTATCAGCAATAATAACAACTTCACGAGAAAGAAGAGGAAGACGAATTTTTTTACCAACTAAATCTTTATATCTTTCGTCGTCTGGATGTACCATAACAGCAGTATCACCAAAGTATGTTTCAGGACGAGTAGTTGCAACTTCAACAAAACCACTTCCATCAGCAAAAGGGTACTTGATATGGTAAAATTTACCATCAGTATCTTCGTGTTCAACTTCGATATCACTAAGCGCACCATCATGTGTACACCAGTTAACCATATAGTTTCCACGAATTATAAGACCCTCGTTGTAAAGTTTTACAAATGCTTCTTTTACACCTTTTTGAAGTCCTTCATCCATAGTAAAACGCTCACGCTCCCATGCAGGAGTTACACCCATCTTACGAAGTTGATCTGTCATAATTCCAGCTGATTCTTCTTTCCAAGTCCAAGCACGCTCTAAAAACTTTTCGCGCCCTAGCTCTTCTTTAGTTGCCCCCTCAGCCAAAAGCTGTTTTTCTACAACATTTTGAGTAGCAATACCTGCATGGTCAGTCCCTGGTTGCCAAAGAGTTTTAAAACCATCCATTCGTTTGTAACGAGTGATGATATCTTGTAATGTAAAAGTAAGAGCATGTCCAATGTGCAGACGACCTGTAACATTTGGTGGAGGCATCATTATAGAGAAATTTTTTCCCTCTTTTTGAATGGTCTTGTTTGAATCTACTTCAAAGTAGCCTCTGTCTTCCCAAATTTTATAAAAATTGTTTTCAACTGATTGTGGTTCATAAGCTTTTGTTGACATATATCTTGACCTTAAATTTATATATAATAATTTCGCGATTGTATCCAAAAAGAAGTGAGGATTTGCTTAGGAAGAAATAGTAATATGTAAGTAATTCTTCATAGTGCTTGTTAATAATAAACTTTTTTCATAAACAAAAAAAATTAGATTACATCTCAAGCACTTAATTGAACTTTTGTTATTCTGAACTTGCACCCCAAGGGTATTTCACATGGGCATTCAGAATCTAGGTTATGAAAGAGGTTTAGTGCCATCTCTAATTTTTATTTTTTATGAAATATGCAGAGAATAAGTTTCAAATAGTATAATCACGCTCTTAAAATATCTATAGGAGAGTTATAAGTGCCACTTTCTCGTTTAAATAAAGAACAATATAATGCGGCAACTTCTGGGGAGTCACAAAATTTAATCATCGCATCAGCTGGGACTGGAAAAACATCTACAATAGTTGGTCGTATTGGTCATCTTTTAGGTAATGGTGTAAAACCACAAGAGATTCTTCTTTTAACTTTTACAAATAAGGCAGCAGCAGAGATGATATCAAGAGTTGCTGAATATTTTGGCGCAGATATAGCTAAAAAAATAGATGCAGGAACTTTCCATGCAGTTAGTTATAGATGGTTAAAAAAGTATGATAAAAGAGTGGTTTTAAAACAACAACGAGAGCTAAAAACCCTTTTTCGAAGTGTGTTTGAGAAACGTTCATTTATGAATATAGATGCAGAGATTCAACCATATGGTGGAAATCATTTGTATGATTTGTACTCTTTTTATCAAAACACAGAACTCAATAATAATTTTGAAGATTGGATAGTTGATAAATATCCAGAACATGAACTATTTGCTTTGATATATGCAGATGTTGTAGATGAATTTGAGGCTTTAAAAAAAGAGTATGGTTTTGTAAACTTTAACGATTTACTTTTACACTTTAGAGACTTATGCAGTGAGAATGATTTAGGATATAAAGAGGTACTTGTTGATGAGTATCAAGACACAAATGCTCTTCAAGGTACGCTAATTGACGCTATGAATCCACCATCACTTTTTTGTGTTGGGGATTATGATCAAAGCATATATGCTTTTAATGGTGCAGATATCTCCATCATTGGCTCTTTTTCAACTAAATTTCCAAATGCTAAGGTGCATACTTTAACAAAAAACTATCGCTCTAGTGTGCCTATCTTATCTTTAGCTACTAAAGTTATAGAGCATAATGAAAGAATATATCCTAAAAAATTAGAAGTAACGCGTGAGGGAAATTTTGAAGCTCCTAAACTTTTAGCTTATGATGAGTTGTTTGATCAGTACCACGCAATAGCAACAAAGATTAGAGATAGTTTTACACCTCAAGAAGAGATTGCTGTTATATTTAGAAATAACTCAACTGCTGATGGGATTGAAGTAGGGCTTCGTGAACTTGGAATCCCTTGTAAACGAAAAGGTGGGACTAGTTTTTTTGATTCACAAGAGGTAAAAGCTGTTTTAGATTTGTATACTTTACTTATTAATGAGTCTGATATGATGGCATTTATACATCTGTTTGAATTTGCTCGTGGTATTGGTAGTGCTATGGCAAAAGAGCTCTATTTAGCACTTAAATATGTTGGAAATGGTAGTATATTTTATGGTCTATATGCTCCCGATGAGTCTATTAAAAATCCATTTGAGAAAAGAAAACTAAATCATCAACTTGGTCTTTTTGATGAATTTTTGGAATTAGGCGCTGTTGGAAAATATGCAAAACTGAATTTTGAGCCAAAATTTATGAAAAATCCAGTTTTAAAACATCCAAGATTGACTAAAGATAGTGCTACATTTTTACATAATTTTTATCTTTTGTTTCGTGATTTAAAAGGGATAAAACAACCTCGTACAGTAGTAAAAAAAATATGTGAATCTGAATTTTTAAAATATATATCTGATATTTTATCAACTAAAAGAGCACAATTGAAAGATGGCACAATAGATGAAAAACTAAAAACAGAAAAAATTACATCTATAAAAAGAAAAATGATGCTTTTAGAAGAACTCTCTAAACCTTATAATAAACATGATAGATTTTTAAATGCTATGATTTTAGGTTCATCTGATCTGACTCAAGGGGAGGGTGTAAACCTATTAAGTGTACATGCTTCTAAAGGTTTAGAGTATAAAGAAGTATATGTGATAGATTTGATGGATGGAAGATTTCCAAACAGAAAACTTATGCAAAGGGGTGGGAGTCTTGATGAAGAGAGGCGACTTTTTTATGTCTCTGTTACTCGTGCTAAAGATATACTCTATCTTTCATATGCAAAATATGACAAGATAAAAAAGATGAATTTTTTGCCATCACAGTTTTTATATGAAGCTGGACTAGTTCCTAAAGATGAAGCTTATAGGGCTTTAGTTGAAAAAGAATTAGAAAAGATGGATGAAGGTTAGCAGTGTTCATCTCTACAATGATTAATCTCAAATTCTAGAGTTGAATGTGTGATTGAAAATTGCTCTTTTAGCATGTGTTTTAAATTCTCTTTTATCTCTTGGAATCTATTAAAATCCTTTATCTGAACATGAGTTTCAATGGCATTTCTATGCTCATCTAATTGCCAAATATGGATATGATGAATCTCTACAACCCCATCAACAGTTTGCATTTTTTTGATAACATCATCTATCTTGATATGTTCAGGTGTACCCTCCATAAGTATATGAATAGTTTTAGGCAAGAGTGTCGCTGCTTGATAAAGTACATAAGTTGCAATCATAAGTGTCAACATAGTATCACTCCAATACCACTCATACAAAAGTATAAGGCTCCCTGCAATAATCACTCCAACAGAAGCAAGAGCATCTGAAAGATTATGTAAAAAAGCTGCACGCATATTGATACTGTTTTTTGACATTGTGTATGTTAAAATAGCTGTAACTATGTCAATCACAAGAGCGATACTTGCTACAATTACCACCATCCAACCCTCAATGATTTGTGGTTCATACAGACGCCATAATGCCTCATAGATTAAATATATTCCCACTATAACAAGGGTAACAAGATTAATTAGCGTAGCAATAACTTCAGCACGCTTATAACCAAAACTTTTAAAATAATCTGCAGGTTTTCTTCCGATTTTTCGTGCAACAAGGGCAATTACAAGTGATGCTGCATCGCTAAAGTTATGTAGTGCATCTGCAATCAAAGAGAGACTTCCTGAGACAATTCCACCAATGATTTGGGCTAATGTCAGAAGCATATTTATAGCAATAGCCCATATTAAACGAGAATCGCCTAATTTTTCTACATCATGATTGTGATTGTGACCCACATACTCTCCTTTTTGAAGGCTTTGTTCTTAGTATATCTAAGATTTGCTTTAATTTTTAGTTGTAAAAAATCTTTAAGCACAAAATTAGTAATATTTTTATAACCTACAATTTAACTCTCTGAATAATTAAGTTATTTATGCCTACTTACTTAGCTATTAGATTCTGAATCAAGTCCAGAATGACGGAACTATTGTTATTTAAAGCTTGTATAGAAGGGGCATTACTTTGGTCACTTGGAATCTAACTTATAATTAATCAGGGGTCTTAATTTATAAATTAAACACAAAGAATGAATTATGTCAAATAGATTACAAAAAGAAGATTCGCCATATCTACAACAACACAAAGACGATCCAGTTGACTGGCACCCTTGGTGTGATGAAGCATTTAAAAAAGCTCAAAATGAAAATAAAGCTATATTTATCTCTATAGGTTACTCATCTTGTCACTGGTGTCATGTTATGCAAGAGAAAGTTTTTGAAAATCAAGAGTGCGCAGATATTTTAAATGAGAGCTTTATTTGTATAAAAGTTGATCGAGAAGAGCGACCAGATATAGATA
The DNA here is from genome assembly GCA_015487435.1 of Sulfurimonas sp. Classification (GTDB taxonomy): domain Bacteria; phylum Campylobacterota; class Campylobacteria; order Campylobacterales; family Sulfurimonadaceae; genus Sulfurimonas. The sequence continues at coordinate 3,613 of WFPU01000039.1, read as the reverse complement.
AATATTACCAAGAAGTTTATGCGCTTTTAAATCGTCGTTCAGGTGGTTGGCCAACATCTATTTTTTGTACACCACAAAACAAACCATTTTTTGCAGGAACTTACATAGCTCCAAATTCTACACAAGGCTCTATTGAGGGGATGGGGTTTATCGATTTAACAAAACTTATAGCTCAAAAAGTACAACAAAAGGATGTTCAACTGTTTAAAAATGCCGATGAAGTTGAAAGTTTTTTAAATCAATATGAGCATCCAAAAGAAGCAACTGTTTTAAAAGAAGATTTTTACAAAAACTTTCTCCATCAAGTAAAAAATAACTATGATACAAAATTTGGCGGTTTTTCAATTGCACCAAAATTCCCACAAGTAAATACTTTAAACACCCTTTTAACTATAGATAGACTCTATAATGATAAATCAGCTAAAGCAATGATTAAAAATACTCTAAAAAACATGACTGTTGGTGGTTTATGGGATGAAAAAGATGGTGGATTTTGCAGATATGCTATGGATGAAGAGTGGCGTAAACCGCATCATGAAAAGATGCTTTATGACAATGCTCTACTTTGTGAACTCTACACAAAAGCATACTTGTTTTATAAAGATGAGTTTTATTTAGATATTGCTAAAAAAACTGCTAATTTTTGTTTAAAACAGATGAGTGAGGATTTTTTATTTTACAGTGCTAGAGATGCAGATAAGAAAAATATATTTGATAAAAAGATTCAAACTTCTTGGTCGAGCATGATGATAAATGCACTCTTTACATTAGGCACAATAGATTTGGAATATAACAAAATGGCAGTTGAGAGTTTAAAGAGATTACTTAAGACTATGTATGTACAAGACACACTTTATCATACTACTCTTATCCATAAAACTCCAAAAATAAAAGCTTTTTTAGAAGATTATGCCTTTTTATCTAAAGCCCTTATTACTGCTTATAACTATACTGGAAAAGAGATATATCTTATACAGGCTCAAAAATTTGTTAACATTGCTTTAGAGAGATTTTATAAACTAGGAATTTGGAATTTTAGTGATGGAGAATTTGTAACTTTAGCTGAAATATCGGACAATACTTACACTAGTAGTGTAGCTATTATTGTAGATTCACTTTTCTCACTTGGATTGCTTTTAGAAGATGAAAAGTACAACCATTTTGCTTTTAAAACTCTTGAATACAATTCTTATGAGTTAGGAAGAAGAGGTGTAATCTATCCAAAAATGATAGAGCAAGTACTTCGTTATACCAAAGGAGATAGAGTTATAAAATCATCACAAGACAATTTTAATGAAAATTTATTTGAGATAGCATCACTTAAATATCCATTTATTTCACTAAAATCTAATTCTAGTGATGAGTATACGATTTGTGGAAATAAAAGCTGTTTTGCAAATACAAAAGAGATTATTCACATAGATAAACTAATATTTAACTCTTTTTAGATAGAATTAAAATATCGATTAAAAACTAAAGGAAAATGATGAAAACTTTTTTTATTAGCATAATTATTGCACTAGCTGCTTTAAGTACTTTTACAGCGTGTGAGCGAAATGATTATCAACATCCATTACACCGTAAATAACTTTTAATGGCAGTTACTACAAAAATGCAACTTGGTGTAAATATAGATCATGTTGCTGTTTTAAGAGAAGCAAGACGCGTTAACGACCCAGATATTTTAAATGCTCTACATGTAGCATGCGAAAATGGGGCTGATCAAATTACTATTCATCTTAGAGAAGATAGAAGACATATACAAGATGTTGATGTAAAAAATATCATGATACACTCAAAACTTCCTGTAAATCTTGAATGTAGTATAAATAAAGATATCTTAAACATAGTATCTGATTTAAAACCACATCGTGTGACTTTAGTACCTGAAAAACGAGAAGAAGTTACAACTGAGGGTGGACTAGATGTTGTAAAGTATGCAGATGAAATTTCTTACGCAATAGAACAGCTTCACGATAGCATTATCCCCGTTTCACTTTTTGTTGATCCTACCATTGAGGCTATGGAGCTATCAAAAGAGTTAGGTGCAGAGATGGTTGAGCTTCATACTGGTAGTTTTGCAAATATTTTTGCAATGCTAAACTCTAATCTATCATATTCAAATCACTCCATTAAGGAGTTAGAACTTCCCCGTCATGAACTACAAAGTAGACTTGAAAAATCTTTGCAAGATTTGGAAAATGCTGCTATTCATGCAAAAAAATTAGGGCTTGAGGTTGCAGCTGGTCATGGTCTTAACTATAATAATGTTTCATATATGATGGATATAAAAGAGATTACAGAGCTAAATATTGGTCAAAGTATTATTGCTAGAAGTGTTTTTAGTGGTTTGGCAGATGCTGTAAAAGAGATGAAAAGATTGACTACTAGATGAGTAAACCTCGCATTGTTATAAGTGTAGGTGATTTAAATGGTGTTGGGCTTGAGATAGCACTAAAAGCTCACGATGAAGTATCCAAACTTTGTAATCTAGTTTATTGTATAAATAAATATATGTTAAAACAAGCAAGTCAACTTCTAAACATAGATATACCCCAAGATATAGAAATATCTTTTGTTGATGGTGATTTTAATATAAAAGCTGGTGAATTATCTCCAAAATCTGGGAATTACTCTTTTGATTCGTTTATACATGGTGTTACACTTTGTAAAAATAAACAAGCTGATGCTATTGTTACAATGCCAATCAACAAAGAAGCATGGATGAGAGCTGGAATTGAGTATAAAGGTCATACTGACGCATTGAGAAAATACTTTGACAAAGATGCAATAATGATGCTTGGATGTGAAAAGATGTTCGTAGCATTATATACAGAACATACTGCACTAAAAGATGTCCCACCACTAATCAAACATGATAAATTACTAAAATTTTTCATAAATTTAAATAAAAGTTTACCAAATCAGAAGATAGCAGTACTTGGACTAAACCCACACGCTGGAGATAATGGAGTTTTAGGAGATGAGGAATTAGAGATAACTAGTGCTATAAAAAGTGCAAATGAAAAGATTGGATTTAAGCAGTTTATAGGACCACTAGTTCCTGATGTTGCTTTTACACCACACGCTAGAAAAAAATATACTCACTTCGTTGCAATGTATCACGATCAAGGCTTAACACCTCTAAAAGCCCTTTATTTTGATGAGAGTGTAAATATCTCACTCAATTTACCAATTGTTAGAACTTCGGTAGATCATGGAACAGCATTTGACATTGCTTATAAAGGCAAAGCCAATACACTTTCATATATCAATGCTATTAAAAGTGCAATTTCACTTATTTAAAAATTTTCTCATTCTGAATAGAAATTTCGTCATTCTGAACTTGCATTCCAAGGGTATTTCCTATGGGCACTTAGAATCTATGCTACTTTACAATATAAGCTAGACCCTAAATCAAGTTTAGGGTGACTAAATCAGCAACTAGCTAATTATACCAATACCCATTAAAATATAAATGATTTAGCTTGTTCAATAATCCAATCATACCCACATAGTTTTTGAGTCTTCTTTGTATCAGCCATCCAAGTGACTACTTCATCTTCAATAATATTCTTTTGAATTTCAATATCTTTAAAGAGTCTATTAGCGG
>WFPU01000038.1 GCA_015487435.1 Sulfurimonas sp. | reverse complement strand
TTACAATACTATACAAATAACTTTTATATCTATTTATACTCAAATCTATACTTCTTTGTAATTTACAGTAGCTAAATCATCAACCTCTTTTATATATCTAACCTCTCCACTTTTATCTATAAGTATTACTGCTGGTTTATAACGTATAAACTGCATAGCTTGAGTATAATTATATGCTCCAACTGGAGATATTGTTATAACTCTTCCTCTATCTAGTGGTGGTAACATCAAATTTTCCTCTATTACATCTATATTCATACATAAAGGTCCATTTAACATACTAGGTTCATTATCACCCTCGTAGCGTTTATCTAACTCTATATTAAAGTTATACCATGTAGATGTATACAATAAATTTACTCCAGCATCCAAGATATAACCTTTCTTACCATCAGGAAATCGCTTATGCCCACAAACTGAAGTTAAAAGGTATCCAGCTTCATCTATGAGATGCCTACCTGTTTCAAGATAAAGTTTTGGCAATTTTTTGCTTTTATTAAACTCATAAATTGTATTAGTTATCGCTTCAGCATAATCATCAGCAGTTGGCACTACAACTTCAGCAGATTGATATATACCTTTTAGATTACTCTTAGAAGCAAATCCACCACCCAAATCTATATACTCTATCTCTGAGTTAAACTTTTTTTCTACCTCTTCTTTTAGTTGCATGATTTTCATAGTAGCTAATCTATAAGCATTTGTATCTAATATAAATGTCCCAATATGTGAATGTATCCCAACTAAATAAACTTTACCTGTATCATACATATGTTTAATAGCTTCAAAAGCATCACCATTTTCATAATTGAATCCAAACCTACTCCATTGAGGATATGTTCCTGTATCCATATTTATACGTATAGCTACAGGTATTTTAATATTTAATTCATCAGCTATCTCATGAAGATCATTTAATTCAAACAGATTATCTACATGAATTTTAGCACCCTCTTGTACCGCTATTTTTAAATCTACTTTTGGTTTATAGGGACCATTAAATATTATATCCTTGCCCTCTACACCTAAAGCTCTGGCTTTTTGATACTCAAATTCACTTACTACCTCTGAGAGTGAGCCTAAATCATGGTATATCTTACATATCTCATTGAGATAGTTTGTTTTATAACTCCAAGCAAATTTTACATCTGGATATCTTGATGAAAAAGCATTATATAGAATATTATACTTTTCCTCTATCTGACGTTGAGAAAAAACAAATATTGGGCTTCCATACTCTTTCACTAATTCACTTATTTTTAAACCATCAATCTCAGTCCTTACTCTCTGGCTCTTTAGAGGGCTTCCATATTTTGAAGCCATTGCAAAATCTATTTTATTTATTGTTGGTATTTCATATTTTAATTTTGACATGCTAAAGCTCCTTTGTCGATAATAATTTTATAAAATCTGTAAAATCAGTTACAAATTCACCAGTATATCTTATATACATCTTGTTTTGTGGATATTCTAATTTTTGTTTAATCTCTTTTTTTTGCATAATATCTAAAACCATTTGAGGTAAATTAACACCTATTTCAGTCGCAAAATATACCCATGCAGGAAAACGTGGATTTATTTCAATCATATATATTTGATTCATATTTATAATACATTCAAGTTCAAATGGTCCTCTCCATGAAGTAAGTTTAATAAAATCTTTTGCTATTTGCATAAGTCTTTCATTTGCTATAGTTACTCCAGTCCAAATTTTCCCTATCTCCGTTGTTGTAAGCTTTTTAATGGCTACTGCACCTTTTAATTCACCATTGCCATCACCTACACCTACAAGATTTATCTCTTCACCTTTAACAACCTCTTGAATTAAAATTGGAAAACCCCACTCATTTGAGATATTGTAAAAACTCTCAATAGCACTCTCCTTATTTTCTACCATATAAGCTTTATAATAGTTTCCTTTAACCATTAAGGGAAACTTTGATTTATCAATAATTTTTTCTAATTCTGATATTGAACCTATCTCATATGTTTTTGGGTAAGATATATTTAATTTTTTTGATAATGAATCTAATTTATTTTTATTTCTAAGTTCAAAGTTGTCATAACTAGGTAGACAAAGCTTTATTCCCATATCCTCTATCTCTTTAGCATACTTTATATAAAGAGGTAATTCAGCATCTAAATTAGGAATAATTGCTTCAATATTTTCTTTCTCTTTAATCTCTAAAAGTCTTGTTTTTAACTCTTCAAATCCTAAAGATGGATATGGCATTAGATAGGTTTTATCAACCATTTCAGGCATGTAGCTACCAGGTTCATTTGGGTTATATGCAAAACCTATTAAAGAATTTTTTTTTTGAAGACTTTTTATTACGGGAATTCCAGGGGCAGGATTATCTGTATTGTTCAATCCACTTACAGCAACTTTCACTATACTAATCCATATATTTTTAGTTTAGTAAAAAAATCATTAACATCTATAAATAGATCTTCTTTGGAGACTTCATATTTATTATATATCTCATCAATTATTTCATTTTTATTTTTATTTAACTTAAGTAGACCTATTATCTCTTTAGCTAAAAAATTTAATTGATAAGAGTTCCCCATCATTGGATGAAAGGCTACATTATTTTCATCTAGAACTAATCCGTCAATTTGTTTCATTCTGTACCTTTTATTTTTAAAGATAATAAAAGTATACATATTTTTTCTTAATGCAGTGTTAGCATATAAATAAATTAAACTCTCTTATAGCTAATAGATTCTAGATCAAGTTCAAAATGACGAAACTATCGTCATTAAGATTATTTTTTTGCTTCTTTTAAAGTATCTGCAATTAAAAAAGCTAATTCTAAAGATTGATCAGCATTAAGACGGGGATCACAATGAGTATGGTAGCGAGAGCTTAAATCTTCTTCAGTTACAGTAAAACTACCACCAATACATTCAGTTACATTTTTACCCGTCATCTCTAAATGGACACCACCACCATAAGTTCCCTCAGCTTTATGAACTTGAAAAAACTGTTTCATCTCTGTTAAAATAGAATCTACGGGGCGAGTTTTATAATTATTTGAAGATTTAATAGTATTTCCGTGCATTGGATCACAAGACCAAACTACATTCATACCCTCAGCTTCAATAGCACGAATAAGTTTAGGCATACCATCACCAACTTTATCAGCACCCATGCGAACAATAATATTCATACGCCCAGCTTCATTTTTAGGATTTAATGTATTACATAATCTAACTAAATCTTCAAGATTCATTGTTGGACCAGCTTTAATACCAATAGGGTTATTAATACCTTTCATATATTCAATATGAGCACCATCTAGTTGACGAGTCCTATCACCAATCCAAACCATATGTGCAGCAGTATTATACCACTCACCAGTTAGTGAATCTTTTCTAGTAAAAGCTTCTTCATAAGGAAGTAGTAGTGCTTCATGTGATGTATAAAAGTCTGTCTCACGAAGATTTCTATATGTTTTAGAAGTGATTCCACACGCTTTCATAAACTTTAAAGAACGCTCAATCTCTTCTGCAAGTTTTTCATACTGTTCTGAAACTTCACTTTTGTGTGCGAAGTCTAAATTCCAACTATGAACTTGATGTAGATCAGCCATCCCACCAGTAGCAAATGCACGAAGTAGATTTTGAGTAGCTGATGCTTGGTTATATGCTTGTATCATCCTTTGTGGATTAGGAGTACGAGCTTCTTTAGTAAACTCTACACCGTTTATTATATCTCCTCGGTAAGAGTCTAATTCAACTCCATCAAGTATTTCAGTATTTGATGAACGAGGTTTAGCAAATTGACCAGCTAAACGACCAACTTTTACAACTGGAACACCCGCAGAATAAGTCATAACTACAGCCATTTGCATTAAAACTTTAAAAGTATCACGAATATTATTTGCATGAAATTCGGCAAAACTTTCAGCACAATCTCCACCTTGAAGTAAAAAAGCTTCACCATTTGCAACTTCTGCAAGTTGATCTTTTAATCTTCTAGCTTCCCCCGCAAAAACAAGTGGCGGATAAGATTTTAACTCTTTTAAAACTTTATCTAATTCATCTTGATTAGGATAGATTGGTTGTTGTAAGATCGGTTTGCTTCTCCAGCTATCTGGTGTCCAAGTGCCCATGTTTAGTACCTTAAAATTATTTTTTTTGTATTCTACACAAATGTTCCTAAATTATAGTTTATTCTCTATTAAAGCTTAATGTAGTATAATAGCGATAATGATAATATATTTCAAAAAAAGAGTTAATTAATGGCTAATACCGAATTAAAACCGCTAGTAGAAGATATGTGCTCTAGTCTTAGTGACTTAATTGAAAACCATGATGACTTATCAAAAGAGAGTCTTGCTGAATTTCTTTTAAACTCAGCGTCTCTTATATCTGGTGTATCTCAAAATGAACTTCAATCATATCAAAAATCAAAAAATACACTTGAAAAAGAGTTCAAAGAGATTGCTGATAAATGTTTGCATGCATACGAACAAACAAATTCTAAATTTTCTGAACTATCACAAATACATGCAGAAACTTTGGTGGAATGTTCAGGGAATCAAATAGATGTTAATAAAATAACAGGTAAGTTCACAGAGATTCAAACACATATGGTAAGTGAAGTAAATCGTGCAAACGAAATGATTACAGAGTTAACACGACAAGTGCAAACTTTAAAAGAAAAGTCTAATATAGATTCTTTAACAAAAGTTTATAACAGAGGCTCGTTAAATACTTATTTAAATGATTTATGCTCAAATGCAACTACTGAATACGACATATATATGCTAATACTAGATTTAGATAATTTTAAAAAAATAAATGATACTTTTGGACATGTAGCTGGGGATAAAATATTGATATATGTATCAAATATTTTAAAGAAAACACTTCGTGATGGAGATAAAATATTTAGATTTGGTGGAGAAGAATTCGTTGTAATTTTAAATAGAATTGATGAAAAATATTCTATTAATATTGGAAATAGAATACTAAAACTAATAAGTGGCAATAATCTTATCTATATGGGTAATGATATTGCTGTAACTGCTAGCATTGGTATAAGTAAATTCAGACTCGGTGACACTCCGGATTCATTTTTATCAAGAGCGGATAAAGCACTCTACACATCCAAACGTAATGGAAAAAACCAATTAAACTTGGAGTTATCATAATATGGAATTTAACTACTTTGACCTTATAGCATCAATAATCATCCTACTTTTAGGATTAAAAGGGATCTTAAACGGTTTTTTTAAAGAGGTATTTGGATTGATTGGAATTATTGGTGGTATTTTTATAGCATCTAGATTTGGTTCAGATGTTGGAGACTATTTAAATAATCTAATTTTTAACTTTGATAATAATGGTGCTGTTTCTTTCACTGGTTTTTTAATAACACTTGGTGTTTTTTGGTTAATTATGATTTTTATTGGCTTTGTGTTTAAAAAACTTGGCAAACTTAGCGGACTTGGAGTGTATGATCGTATACTTGGGTTTGTATTTGGAGCAAGTAAGTTTTTTTTAATAGCTGCTGTAATTGCGCATGCTGTTTACAATATACAAGCATTAAGGGGAACAGTTGATTCTATGATGAAAAATAGTGTGTTGTTTCCAATACTTGAAAAAAGTGGTTCTGTAATAATGAAAATTGATCCAGTTGAGATAACTAATGATATAAACGCAACAATAGAAGAAACTACTGAGTTAATTGAAGAAAAAACAGATGAAATAATCATTGATAAATCAAAAATAATAATAGATGAAGTAAAAGAAAAAATCAAAGAACAATTTGATCAAAATAAAACTGAACTAGGAAATAAGTAATGTCAGAAATTTCAACAAACTTCACCGAACGCACAATTGAATACGAACAACTTTTACTAGATTTTAAAGTATTACTTAAAAATAATAATTTAAAATTCACTATTCAACGTGAAGTAATTCTTGAGTGTCTATATAATTCAGACGAACATTTAACTCCAGAATCATTACATAATATTTTGCAAAACAAATATCCTGATTTAAAGATAGGTATAGCTACTGTTTATAGAACTTTATCACTACTTGAAGATTCCAAAATAGTTACATCCTTATCTTTTGGTGCGCAAGGTAAAAAATATGAACTTGGTGCAAAAGATCACCATGATCATCTTATTTGTACTGAGTGTGGAGATATAACAGAGTTTGTAGATGATCAAATAGAAAAAAAACAGCACCAAATAGCAGACAAGCTTGGCTTTAAAATGCTAGATCATTCTATGCAAATATATGGTATTTGCCAAAGCTGTCAACAAAAATAATATGCTTCATCAAGAAGCTAGCTTTAGTGACCACAGCGGTTCAAGCGCAGTAAAATAAAAACAAGGAAATATATTGGTTTTTGAAAATAAATTCGTCCAACAAAGAATTGAAAAGGCACAGCTCTTAAAAGATGCTGGTTTTAATCCATACTCAAATGAGTGTAAAAGAAATACAACTATTGATAAATTTTTAAATGTAAACTCTGACATTAATAACAAAGAAAATAAGAGAGATGAAAACAGACACTATATAGTGAGTGGTCGTATTAAATTTTTTCGTATTATGGGTAAAGCAAGTTTTATCAAAATAGAAGATGAAAGTGGAATGTTGCAAGCTTACATAGCTCGTGATAATCTACCTGAAGGATTCTATAACAATACTTTTAAAAAAAATATTGAAGTTGGTGATATAGTTGAGATTGAGGGTTACCCATTTGTAACTGGAAAAGGTGAACTGTCTATCCATGCAACTGCTCTAAGGCTTTTAACAAAAGCTATCGCCCCACTTCCTGAAAAATTTCATGGTGTAACAGATAAAGAGATTAGATATAGAAAAAGATATTTAGATTTAATTATGAATTCTGAAGTTCGTAAAACTTTTCAAACCCGTTCAAAAGTTATCTCTTTAACTAGAAGATTCTTTGAAGATAAAGGATTTTTAGAAGTTGAAACTCCTATGATGCACCCTATTGCCGGTGGAGCAAATGCTAAACCTTTTGTTACTCATCACAATGCACTTGGAATTGATAGATTTTTAAGAATTGCACCAGAGCTTTATCTTAAAAGATTAATCGTTGGTGGATTTGAGGCAGTATTTGAGATTAACCGTAACTTTAGAAATGAAGGTATGGATGCTACTCATAATCCTGAATTTACCTCAATTGAATTTTACTGGGCTTACAAAACTTACAAAGATTTAATTGAGATTACTAAAGAATATTTTCAATATCTTTTTGAACACCTAAACCTACCAACTATACTTCCTTACGGAGATATGGAAGTAAACTTTGAAAATTTCACAGAACTTCCACTTATAGAATCTCTGACTACTGTTGGTGGTATTCCTAGCGAATTATGTAACGATAAAGATTCAATAATTGCTTACTTAAAATCTAAAAATATAGCTGTTAAACCCGGAATGAATTTAGGGCAACTTCAAGGGGAACTTTTTGATGAGTTTGTTGAAGAAAAATTGATAAACCCAACATTCATTACTGAATATCCAGTTGAAATCTCTCCACTAGCAAGAAGAAGCGATAAAAACCCAGCAATCACTGAAAGATTTGAGCTTTTTATAGCTGGCCGTGAGATTGCAAACGCATTTTCTGAGTTAAACGACCCAATAGATCAATACGAAAGATTTAAAGATCAAGTTGATGCTAAAGATGCTGGTGATGATGAAGCACACGAGATGGATGAAGATTTCATCGATGCACTTAGCTACGGAATGGCACCAACAGCTGGTCAAGGGATAGGTATAGATAGGCTTGTTATGCTTTTAACTAATGAACACTCAATTAGAGATGTTTTACTCTTTCCCGCAATGAAACCAATTCATCATGAAGCCAAAACTACAGAAGAAGAGTAAAAATACTCCTCTTTTTCTATAAAGATTTATTTACTTTGTCTTTTTTAATTTTTTAAAAAATGCAAACCAAGATAATCAACAACTCACTTCTGGCAAAATTGGCATTGCTCGACACATAATTAACACAATATCTCCATTTTAGTAAAAACTAACTGCATCTCATCAAGTTTATTTTGGTCTTTATATATTTTTTGTAATAGTGTTGAACCATAATATCTACTATAAGTAAGTGGGCATTGGTATAACACCAAATCTTCATATTTTAGACAATATACTTAAAGTTTCGTCATTCTGAACTTGATTCAGAATCTAGGTTATGCAAAAAATTTAATATAATCTAAATTAAAATATCAATCAATTATAAATCATGGTATAATTTAGGTAAAATATTTGAATTCAAGGGATACATTTATGAAAAATTTTAGTTTAAAAGTATTGTTAATAGCATTAGTTATTGGTATAACAGGTTGTACAACACTAAGTACACCAACTACACAAACTACACCAGTAACTACAAAAATAGAGAAAAAAATAAGTAAAAAATTTCAATTTTACAAAGCGAACTTAGATGTTATTCAACTTATAGATTCTGACAAAAAATACCATTCAGATAAGGAATTAGAACTATTATTAAATGAAAAACTTCGTAGCTTACTTGAAAAAAATAACTTATTATCAACAAAAATAGATGCAAATTTTTTGATGATAGATGCAGTGTATGAGCGTAGATTTGTTGGAGATAAAACACCTATCCCTTCTAACTCACTTTCATACCCTAGTTTTGAATATACTATTGATGTAAAAAGCCATACTAAATCATTAATAAAAATTCAAAAGAGTAAATTTCCATTCAAGGGTAATCTTACTCTAACTCGACAAATTATAGCAAAAAAATTAAATTTAAAAGCAGATGAGATACAATTTATTGATGCTCTTGCAAACAGTATCTTTAACGATATAAAAAATTTACATAAGAAGTAAAAAATGAAATCTCCTCTTGGCTTTGGAAAAAAATATTTTACATTTACATCTATATTAGCTCATAGTGTATCTGCAACTTTACAAAGTCGTGAAACCTCGTATACGCTATATTTAAATAGTAAAATACCTAAAGATAATGATGAGATTGATGAATCCCCACCTGAAGAGATAAATGAAATACTTTTTGAGCTAAACACTAGACCTTGTTGCTGCAACTTTTTCTTTAAACTAAAAACAAAAATTGCACTGCTTATACACCACTATATACCAAGATGTCCTTACTACACGACATATTTTGCATTTCGCCGTACTGGTGTACATCCACCCCTCTAATTTTATCTTTAATACAAAAATCACAACAAAATAAAAAATATTAAATATAAAGGATATTGTAATGTCAAATAAAAATTACATAATTGGATTTGGAAGAATTGGTGAGCAAAGAGAGCTTAAAAAAATATTAGAAAAATTTTGGGCAAAAGAATGCTCATTTAAAGAGGTGCAACAAGTTGCATATAAACTTAAAAAAAGACACTGGAATTATCAAAAAGAAGCTGAAATCGATTTTATAAGTTCAAATGATTTTTCACTATATGATAATATGCTAGATACTGCTGTAATGCTTGGAGCAATCCCAAAAAGATTTAGAGATCTAAAAGATGAAGAGCTATATTTTAGCATGGCAAGGGGAGATAAAACCAATATCGCTATGGAGATGACAAAGTGGTTTAATACAAACTATCACTATATTGTTCCTGAGCTTTCAGTTGTTGATGAGTATAAATTAGATGCTACAAAAATATTAGATGAATATAAAGAAGCAAAAAATTTAGGTATAAAAACAAAAATCAATATCATAGGTCCTTTAACATTTTTAGGGTTATCAAAAAGGGTAGATGCTGGTGATACATATGAGCTATACGGTAAAATAATACCAATCTATGAAGAGTTACTAGTTGAAATATCAAATTTAGACAGTGATATAACTATACAAATTGATGAACCGATTTTTGTTAAAGATAATGAGGTAAAGCTACTTAGCCTTATAAAACCAACTTACGATAAACTAACTAACATTAGTGATAATATTAATATAATAGTAGCTAGTTATTTTGAACATTCAAATGAAGCAACAAAAATTTTAGTCCATACACCAATCTATGGATTAGCTCTTGATTTTTTACATGCAAAAGAAAATATAAACTCTTTAAGTATCATTGCTAAGTCAGGTAAAAAACTGATTGCTGGTGTTGTAGATGGGAGAAATATTTGGAAAAATGATATTTTAAATACAATCTCTCTTTTAGAAAAAATCACTAAAACAGTTGCAAAAAATAATATCATTATATCTTCATCATGTTCTCTCTTGCACACCCCTTTTACTCTAAAATATGAAGATAAAATGGACAATGAGATAAAAAATTGGCTCTCTTTTGCAGTAGAAAAATTAGATGAAATTTCACTTATTTCAAAAATATTTTTTAACGGCATTGACAATTTAGATAGTAAAGATTTTATAAATTTAAACTCTAACACTGCTGCTAATGAAAGTAGAAAAACTTCATCTCTTATCCATGATAATTTTGTTCAAACCAGAATTAAGAACTTCACAAAACTAAGTAGAGATGGTAAATATGAAGATAGAATAAAAATTCAAAAAAAACGTTTAGGATACAAAGATTTAACCATTACTACTATTGGCTCTTTTCCTCAAACACTTGAGATTAGAAATGCAAGACGAGATTTTAAAAATGGACTTATTACAAAAGAAAATTATAACAAACAGATAAAACGATATATAGATAATTGTATAAAATTTCAAGAAGATTGTGGCTTAGATGTTTTAGTTCATGGGGAACCAGAGCGTAACGATATGGTTGAGTATTTTGGTGAACAACTTAAAGGTTATGGATTTTCCGAAAATGGTTGGGTACAAAGTTATGGAAGTAGATGTGTAAAACCGCCTTTCATATATGGTGATATATCACGCCCTAAGCCTATGACACTAGATTGGATGATATATTCACAAAGTAAAACAACTAAAATAATGAAAGGGATGCTTACAGGTCCCGTTACTATTTTAAACTGGTCATTTGTAAGAGATGATAAACCAAGAGATGAAGTCTCAAAACAGATAGCAATAGCTTTAAGCGATGAGATAGATGATTTACAAAATGCAGGAATAAAAATTATTCAAGTTGATGAAGCAGCATTTAAAGAGGGTTATCCACTTAGAGAAAAAAATATAAAATCTTATGAAACCTGGGCTATTAGAGATTTTAAAATTGCTGTTAGTTCCGCAAAACAAGAGACCCAGATACATACCCATATGTGTTATAGCGAATTTAATGATATTATAAAAACTATTGAGGCTATGGATGCAGATGTAATATCTATTGAGACTGCTAGAAGTGGAAATGAACTACTTAAAATATTTAAAAAAATTGGCTACAAACAAGAGGTAGGACCTGGTGTTTATGATATTCACTCACCTAGAATTCCATCAGTAAGTGAAATTGTAACACAGATAAAGCTTTTATTAGAGGTTCTTCCAAAAGAGCAACTTTGGATAAATCCAGATTGTGGTTTGAAGACTAGAAAATGGGATGAAGTGATACCTAGCTTAAAAAATATGGTTAAAGCTGTTAATATTGTTAAAGCAGAATTAGATGATTAAGAATAATATAGAGAACAATTATTCAGCCTATTATTATCAATTTTTTTGTACAATGGGACTAATTTTAACAAGGAATTTTACACTATGAGTTTTTTAAAAGAATATGACAGCGAAATATTTGATTTATGCGAAAAAGAGTTAGAGCGTCAAACTGATCATTTAGAGATGATTGCATCAGAAAACTTTACACTTCCAGCAGTTATGGAAGCTATGGGTTCTGTATTTACTAACAAGTATGCTGAGGGTTATCCTGGTAAGCGTTATTATGGTGGTTGTGAATATGCAGATGGTGTTGAACAACTAGCTATAGACCGTGCATGTAAGCTTTTTGGATGTAACTATGCAAATGTACAACCTCACTCAGGTTCTCAAGCTAATGGTGCTGTTTATGCAGGATTGATTAAAGCAGGTGATAAGATTTTAGGTATGGATTTAAGCCATGGTGGTCACTTAACACACGGTTCTAAGCCAAGTTTTTCTGGCAAAAACTACTCTTCATTTACTTATGGTGTTGAACTTGATGGGCGTATCAACTATGAAAGAGTTTTAGATATTGCTCAAATCGTTAAACCAAAAATCATCGTATGTGGTGCTTCTGCTTATGCTCGTGAAATTGACTTCAAAAAGTTTCGTGAGATTGCTGATGCAGTTGGTGCTATCCTTTTTGCTGATATTGCACACATTGCAGGTCTTGTAGCAGCAAACGAGCACCCTAGCCCATTCCCACATGCTCATGTTGTAACAACTACAACGCATAAAACTCTTGCTGGTCCTCGTGGTGGTTTGATTATGACTAATGATGAGGATATAGCTAAAAAAATGAACTCTGCAATCTTTCCTGCACTTCAAGGTGGTCCACTTGTTCATGTGATCGCTGCAAAAGCAGTTGGTTTTAAGTACAACCTTTCTCCAGAGTGGAAAGATTACGCTAAGCAAGTAAAAGCAAATGCTAAAATTCTTGGTGAAGTTCTAGTTAAACGAGGTTATGATGTAGTTTCAGGCGGAACAGATAACCACTTAATCTTAGTATCTTTTGTAGGTCGTGAGATAAGCGGTAAAGATGCAGATGCTGCTCTTGGTAATGCTGGTATCACTATCAACAAAAACACTGTTCCAGGTGAAACAAGAAGTCCATTTGTTACTTCAGGAATTAGAGTTGGTTCTCCAGCCCTTACAAGTCGTGGTATGAAAGAAAAAGAGTTTGAGCTAATTGCTAACAAAATGGCTGATGTTCTTGATGATATCAATAATACTCAATTACAAGCTAGTATCAAAGAAGAGTTAAAAGCTTTGGCTCAAAACTTTGTAATCTATAATCAACCTACTTACTAGGGTAAAACTATGACAGCGATGGATCTAAAACTTATAAAAATGGTAACTAATCACTACTGGATTAAAAGAGATAAAGTAGTTGATAAACTAACATTTAAAGGTAGGACTTTTTATAATAAGTTTGAGAAAGTGAATGCTCCACTAAATCAAGCAATAATAAATCAACATATAAAGGGTGAAATCACAGTAGCTCACTCTTTAGTAAACGACCGCAATAAAGTTGAAAACATCGTAATTGATTATAATGGTCGTGATCCTGAGCGATTTTACCATAAGGCACAACTTTTGCTTCGTGAAGAGGGATATATAAATTTTACGGCCTACAAAACTAAAACAGATGGTCATCTGCATCTTTATGTACACAAAGGTCACACTACTTTACAGGAGGCTATACAACTTGGTAAAGTTATAAGTATGAAACTAGCTGCTAAACAACCTAAGCAGTGGCGGATGTTTCCAAATGCAGATATGCCAGATGAGTACAATATTTTAACATTACCATATGAGGTTTATTCTAAGGAGCGTGGTGCTTCTTGGTCAAAACATATGTGAGACTCATTTTTAGACTCAAATCAAAACTGATGTACAAAATATCAGTTGCGAAGTGACTTAAAAATACACTAAAAGGAGAAATTATGGAAGAAGAAAAAAACGAATTAAATGATATTATTTTAAATAAAGGCAACTCTTCGGGTTCAAATAAAAAGATAATACTAGCAGTAGCTACACTTGGTGTAGTTCTTATTATTGTAGTGATGTTAATGAATACACTTAATTCTAATGGCGTGGATAATTTACCAAAGCCTGTTCCACTTCCAACTCCACAAACTGTAGAATCTCAAATTGCAAATGAGGAAGAACCACTTTTTGAAGAGGTTGAAGTAATTCAAGAAGATGCTGTAGATAGCAACAACCTTGAACAAATTGCACAAAAACTAAAAGAAGAAAGTTTAGCTGAATCTAATAAAGCACCTGTAAAAAAAGTGGAAGTTAAAAAAACTGAAACTAAAAAAGTTGAACCAGTTAAAAAAGTTGTAACTAAAAAAACTGACTCATATGGTTCTTACTATGTTCAAGTTGGTTCTTTTTCAAAATATGAGCCAAATAAAAAATTTTTAAAATCTATAACAGATAAAGGTTATAGATATAAATTTCATAAAGTAGGTACCCTAAATAAAGTTTTAATTGGTCCGTTCTCTAATGATAAAAAGGCAAGAACAGCTTTAAGAGCCATTAGAAACAGTATAGAAGCTGGAGCTTTTGTAACTAAAATATAAAGAAAAAATTTGATATACTCTAAAGAATTTACACAAGATCTACTCACACCAATTGCAGTTTATGCAAAAATTAAAGAACTCTATAAAGATGAGATTAGTTTCCTCTTTGAGAGTGCTGGACAAAGTGATGGTAACTACAGTTTCATCGTTATTGGGGCAAGACAAAGACTACAATACAAAAACTCAAAAACAATATATACTGATTCAAATGGTTCAAAAAATGTAGTTGATGAATCTCCCTTTGAATTTTTAAAAACTTACTACAATAATATTGATACAGCTGTTTATAAAAAAGCTATATCTGAACTTAAAATTGGTTATGTAGATGGATTTATAGGTTATATTGGTTATGATATGGTTAAGATATTTGAGCCAAAACTTGACTCAAATATGGATAATCTGAAAGATGAACTAAATACTCCAGATTTGGATTTAATACTTCCAAAATTAGTTCTAGTTTACTCACATAAAGATCATAAAATAACTCTTGTATCAACCCTAGAAGAATTTGGGGATGATTTTAATAAAATTGAAAATAAGCTAAAACAGCCATCACCATATATTGAACTAGTTAAAAATACTGGTGAAGATAAAGGTAATTTTGCCCACTCAAAAGAGAAATTTTTCAAGATGATTGATGATTCTAAAGAGATGATTAAAAGTGGTGATGTTTTTCAAATTTTAATGACAAACCGTTTTACAAGAAATATAAAAGTTGATCCATTTAGTTTTTATAGAATTTTACGTACTAAAAATCCATCTCCATATATGTTTTTAATGGAATATGAAGATTTTAATATTGTTGGAAGCTCTCCTGAAGTTATGGTTAGGCTTAGTGAGGGGGAACTTCTTCTGCGTCCAATTGCTGGAACTCGTAAGCGTGGAAAAACAAAGCTTAAAGATAAAGAACTTGAAGATGAACTTTTAGCAGACCCTAAAGAGCTTGCAGAACATCTTATGCTCATAGATTTAGGTAGGAATGATGTAAGTCGTGTAGCTAAGACCGGGACTGTAAAAGTAGAAGATATGATGCATATAGAAAAATTTTCTCATGTTATGCATATTGTATCGGATGTAACAGCAGAGCTTGATGAAAACAAAGATATGTTTGACTTGTTTATGGCAACATTTACAGCAGGTACCATGACTGGTGCTCCTAAAATTCGTGCTATGGAATTGATTGCTGAATTTGAGGGTATAAAAAGAGGGTTTTATAGTGGAAGTATAGGTTACTTTGGATTTGATGGAAATATGGACACTGCTATTACAATAAGAACTGCAATGGTAAAAGAAGATAAAGTAATTCTTCAAGCTGGAGCTGGGATAGTAGCTGATTCCGTAAAAGAGTCAGAATATCAAGAAGTTGCAAATAAACTTGGTGCATTAGTTCACTCTCTTGAGGATTTAGATTAAAATGGATAATAAACAACTTTTTGCTATTTTTGGCAACCCTGTCTCACATTCTCGCTCTCCAATTATGCATAACTGTGTATTTAAAAACTTAAACTATCCAGCATGTTACATAAGAGTCCACTTAGAAGATGGCTATAAACTGCGTGAAACATTTATAGCACTTGGATTATCTGGTGCTAATATTACAGTTCCTCATAAGGAAGCAGGCTTTCAAGCTTGTGATGAAATCAGAGGTTTTGCTAATATTGTTGGTGTTGTAAATACTATCATAAATGAAAATGGAAAATTGATTGGTTACAATACAGATGCTGATGGGTTTATGTTTTGTATAAAAGAGTTTGGTAATATCAAAAAAGTTCTTATATTAGGAGCTGGGGGAACTTCAAAAGCATTAACCTCAAGATTTGTACAAGACAATATCGATGTAACAGTTCTAAATCGTAGCAAGAATCGTTTAAATGATTTTACAGAAATCACTCCAACATACCATACATGGGATAGCTTTAAATGTGAAAAATACGACTTAGTCGTAAACACTACAAGTGCTGGCTTAAAAGATGAAAATTTACCAGCTCCAAAAGCGTTGATAGAAGAGGTGTTAAACAACACTAACTTTGTAGCTGATGCAATATATGGAAAATTAACACCATTCTTAAAACTTGCAAATGAAAAAAATATCACTTATAAAGATGGAGCAGATATGCTTTTAGGTCAAGGTATATTGGCAAACGAGTTATTTGTAAATAAAGAGTTAAAAAAAGAAGATATACGTAAGTATATGCAAAAAAGTTTTAAACTTTAACCCTATCTTCTATCGCTCTAGTGAGTGATAGAAGATCAATATTCTCTAAACTTACTCCAGTTGGAACTCCTTGAGCAATTTTTGAAAAGTTAATATTGTATTTTTGCAGTTTATCTTCGATGTAGAGTATTACTGCATCGTTTGAGATAGATGGAGTAATTGCAAAAATCAATTCTGTTATCCCATTTTTAACTATTTTTTCAAGATGATTTATTCTTAATTCTTCAAGTGAATCTAAAACAAAATATTTACCATCAAAAAGCCCATTTTCTTCTAAGAGTAAGATATCTTTAGCACTCTCAACTATACATAAAATAGTTTCATCTCTACGCTCATCACAACAAATAAAACAGAGTTCATCTTCACTCATACCACCACATACGCTACATTTTTTTAAACACCCAAGTGCATCCTCTATAGCGTGTGAAATCTTCATACCAGAATAACTATCGCTCATAATCATGTAATAGGCAAGTCTTGTAGCTGATTTTTTACCAATAGTTGGTAAGCTTTGTAATGATTCAACAAGGTTATTAAATTTTTCTAATTTCATTTGAGATCTTTTGGTAATAATATCCAAAGTTTTAGTGGTGCTTTTAATCTACCAGCAATCTCTCTTGCATAATCGCCAAATCCTAAAAACATATCAGCCCTAATAGTTCCTTTTATAGCTCCACCTGTATCTTGGGCTTGAACTATACGATTAAATTTAACATTAGTTTGTTCAGCACTACAATAAAGCATACTACCAAGTGGAATAAAGCGTTTATCAACAGCTATTGAGCGTTTTGGAGTAAGTTGTATCCCTAAAGAACCAGTTGCTGCTTGTTGACTTTGTTTAAAATATACAACTGATTTGTTGTGATTAAGTACTTCGTCTACTCTTGAAGGATTTTTCACAAACCACGCACGAATACTTTGCATAGATATATCTTCTAATGGAATTTCACCTATGTCTACAAGGTAGCGACCTATAGATTTATATTTATGTCCATTTTGATTTCCAAATCCTATAAAAATAGTCTCTCCAGTATCTAAAAGTACACGACCAGAACCTTGAACTTCTAAAAAGAAAAGATCAATTTTAGAATCCACATAACAAATAACCTTAGCATCTACATCTATTTTTGAACTTTGTTCTCTTGTATGATAAGGGATAAGCTTATTCCCTTTAATCTGTCCACGAAGTCTATAATTTTTCAAATCTGGATAGATAGAGCTTAAATCTACTGTAATTAAATCATTTGGTGTTTCATATACAGGATAGATATATTTTCCATGTTTAGTTAGTGAACCTTTTAAATATGGTTCATAATATCCAGTTAGCATCCCTGTTACATTCCCATCTTCCTTATTTATCTCATAAGGGATAAAATTTGATGTAAAAAACTGTTTAGAATTAGTTACTTTTTCTATATTTTTACAAAGGTCTTGATAAAACTTTTTAGTTTTTGAACTATAACAACTATTTTGAAAATTTTGTAATGCTTCATCATAATTTTCTTCATCCCAATTTGGAAGATCTTCAAAAGATCTCTCTTGTAAAAGAGTTTTTGGCAAACAATCATATGTAACGCAAGCATTAGTTAAGTTGATATCTTTTAATGATGTTGGTAAAGGTTCTTTAGAACATCCTGAAAAAAAGATAAATATTATTAAAAAACTAAGTATATATTTCATAGATAGCATTATAGTAAAAAAAACGGTATAATTTCGAAAAATCAATATATTTGTTAGGATAATTTAGACACATGAAAGACTTATGTTACTACGATATTTTAGAAATTGAGCGCAGTGCAGACAAATCAGTTATAAAAAAAGCATATAGAGCTATGGCAAAAAAATATCATCCAGATAAAAATGCTGGTGATTCAGAGGCTGAACGTAAATTCAAATTATGCAATGAAGCGTACCAATGTTTAATTGACGAGCGACAACGAAGCATATATGACCGTTATGGAAAAGAGGGTCTTCAAGGTGGCGCTCGTCGTTCATCTGGTGGATTTGACGACCTAAGCTCTATGTTTGAAGATATGTTCAATGGCTTTGGCGGTGGAGGAAGATCTGGGCGTCAAAATCCAGCAGATTTTGACAAATACCCATTAGATATGAATGTAAATATGAAAATATCATTTCATGAAGCAATTTTTGGTTGCGAAAAAGAGGTAGAGTTTCAATATAAAGATGCTTGTAAACCGTGTAAAGCTACTGGTGCAAAAGATGGTAAACTATCTGCTTGTAAAGGTTGTAATGGTCAAGGTCAAATTTATATGAAACAAGGTTTTATGACATTTTCACAAACATGTCCAGAGTGTGAAGGGACTGGTGCTGCTGCTACTACTAGATGTGATGAGTGTCATGGTGCAGGTTATACTAAGAAAGAAAATAAGGTGACTATTAAAGTCCCTAAGGGGATAGACAACGGAAACCGTCTAAGAGTTTCAGGTCAAGGAAATACTGGTAAACATGGAAATCGTGGCGATCTATATGTTACTTTTTCAGTATCCAAAGATAAACACTTCATCCGTGATGGGAACGATATATATATAGAGATACCTGTATTTTTCACTCAAGCAATTACTGGCGAAACATTGACAATACCATCTTTAACAGGTGAGCTTGAGCTTAAACTTGATGTTGGAACTGTAGATAAACAACATTTCACTTTTAGAGGCGAAGGTATTGATGATGTTCATGGTCACGGAAAAGGTAACTTAATTGCGCAAGTAAATTTAACTTACCCTAATAAAATAAACTCTGAACAAAAAGAACTTTTAAAACAACTTCAAGAGTCTTTTGGAATTGAATCAAAACCTCATGAGGGTGTTTTAGATTCTGCAATAGAGAAAATGAAAAGCTGGTTTAAGTAAATCTTATCTCTTTATAGTCTAACTTTAGAGTTTGAGTGGCTAATGTACTAAAAGGAATTACTTCCTTTTTCAATTAATATAAACAAAGGGCTATAAAATGAATAGAGAGAATATAAAGAAAAAACTTTCAACCCTAGCCCTATCAATGTTTAGAAAAGACTTTTTCGGAATTTACCACGGTTCTATCTCTGCAAAAGTGGAATCTAACCGTTTTATTATAAACACAAAAGAAGCTATCTTTGATGCTATAGATGAAAGTAATCTAATTGAGTTATATTTCAAAAAAGATTATAGATGGAACCAAGCAAGTATAGATGCCACCATCCACCATAGTATATACTCTCAACTATCAGATGCAAAATTTATATGTTTTTCTATGCCACCTTTTACAACAGCTTACTCACTTGAGCATAATATCATCTCTCCAAAAGATTACTTTGGTTATAAAGAATTAGGCTCTATTGAAATCGTTGATCCAGGACAATTTGATGATTGGTATGAAAGAGCTCAAAGTAAGATAGCGCACTATTTTCAAAGTAATAAAACTGATATTATGATAATAAAAGGGTATGGTGTTTACTCTTATAATCGTGATATTCATGAGATGGCAAATAAACTTGCCATCTTAGAGAAAAGCTGTAGATTGCTTATGTTAGATAACCATAAAGCCAATTATAATTTCGACTAATTTAAAAGCTTTTTAGTCAAATCCACCCAATAAGATGCTCCCCATACAAGGGCATCATCATTAAAATCATACTGTGTGTTATGAAGTACACAATTATTTTTTATCTCTCCATTTCCAACCCATATAAAACATCCAGGTTTTTCATCTAACATCATAGAAAAATCTTCTGCACCCATGCTTGGGTTAAATTCACTCACAACATTTTGTTCACCCGCAAGATTTTTTGCAACCTCTTTTGCTATATTTGCCTCTTTTTTAGGGTTGTAAGTAACTGGATAAGCGGAATTTTCAGGATTAAACTTTACTTTTGCATCTAGCCCTAATGCTTCACAAGTTAAAGATGCTACTTTATCTATCTCTCTTTTAACATCAGATATGACCTCTTTTTTTAGAGTTCGAAATGTTCCCCTTAATGTTACAGATTTTGGAATTACATTCCAAGTAGTACCACCTTGAATTTGTGTAACACTAACCACAACTGAATCAAGTGGATCAGTAGTTCTACTTACTATGCTTTGCATCGCAGTTATTACTTGTGCAGATGCTACAATAGGGTCACGCCCTAAATGTGGCATACCTGCATGACACCCTACACCACTGATCTCTATTTCAAATGTATCAAATGAAGCCATCATCGCACCACTTTTTATAGCAAAAGTACCAACACCAAATCCGTGAAAATTATGCATCCCCCATACACTATCAGCTTCAAATAGTTTAAAAAGACCATCTTCTATCATCTTTTTAGCACCACCTTTTATCTCTTCAGCTGGTTGAAAAATAAAATAAACAGTGCCATCAAAGTTTTTACTCTTACTTAGATACTTTGCTGCCCCTAAAAGCATTGCCATATGCCCATCATGACCACATCCGTGCATCTTGCCTTCATTTTTTGACTTATACTCCAAGTCGCCATATTCTTGCATGTTTAGTGCATCCATATCTGCACGAAGAGCTATCTTTTTATCACTACTCCCTACTTTTAAAGTAGCTACTACACCAGTTTTAGCTAAACCTTGATGCACTTCCAAACCAAATGAAGTAAGTTTTTTTACTAAATATTTTGATGTATTATGCTCTTCAAAAGCAGTCTCTGGATACTGATGAAAGTAGTGTCTGTACTCTTTCATATCATTTTCTAGTAATTTTAAGCTCTCAAATGTAGTCATTATATATCCCTTATAGCCTCATAAGCCGTATCCATCATCTTATCAATCTCTTCATTTGTTATGATATATGGAGGCATAAAATATACAATATGCCCTAGTGGACGAAGTAGCACACCGTTTTTAAGTCCATAGTCATAAACTTTTAAACCTATTCTTTCTTCAGAGCTATAACCTTTTAACTCCACTACACATATCATACCTGTTTGTCTAACTTCAGCTACATTTTCAAGCTCTGAAAATTTTTGTAGTTTTTTACCCATATATCTTGCTATATCTTTGTTTTTTTCTATAACATTGTCATTTTCAAATATATCTAATGTTGCATTTGCAGCGGCACATGCTAATGCATTTCCTGTGTATGAGTGGGAGTGTAAAAATGCTTTATGTTCGTTATAATCACAATAAAATTTAGCATAGATTTCATTTGAAGTAAGTACTACTGAAAGGGGTAAGTAACCACCAGTTAATCCTTTTGATAGAACTATAAAATCAGGTGTAATATTTGCTTTTTCGCACGCAAAAAGCTCACCTGTCCTACCAAAACCAACCATAACTTCATCTGCGATTAGATGGACATTGTATCTAGTGCATATCTCTCGAATAAGCACTAAAAATTGAGGATGATACATATGCATATACCCTGCCCCTTGAATTAATGGTTCAAGTATAATCGCACTTATCTCATCTGCTTTTTCTTTACATAATTCTTCAAAACCAGATGCAGCGATTTTAGCTGATTTTATACTCATATCTTTTGGAACTGCTGTTTGAAGCGTTTGTAATAAAAGTGGTTTATATGTATCTTTATATAGCTCTACATCTCCAACACTCAAAGCTCCAATTGTCTCACCATGATAAGAATTTTTTAGAGATACAAATATATTTTTATCTCCATTACCATCATTTAAGTGAGCATGATAACTCATCTTTAGTGCCACTTCAACTGCACTTGAACCATTATCTGAGTAAAAACATTTATCGAGTCCATCTGGAGTTAATTTAACTAATCTTTCAGATAATATTACAACTTGTTCATGTGTAAATCCAGCTAAAATAACATGTTCTAATGTATCTAATTGCTCTTTTATCTTGTCATTAATATATTTGTTAGTATGTCCAAACATATTTACCCACCAAGAACTTATTGCATCAATATATTTGTTTCCCTCAAAATCCTCCAAATAGACACCATGCGCCTTTTTAATGGGAATAAGAGGGAGTGTTTCATGGTCTTTCATCTGAGTGCACGGATGCCAGAGTACATCTAAATCTCTATTTTTTAATTCAATATTTTTCATTTGTAGTACTCACCATTTTTTAAATTTTGTTATACTATCACAAGTTTACTAAGTAGACAAATTTATTGATTGTTTTAACGATATAATCCCCTTATTTAGCAAGCTTAAAGGCGAATTTACATAAAATACAAAAAAATAAACAACAAGGCTTATATTCAAATGATTACATGGATGCAAAGACATAAAAAATACCTAATTATTACAGTTTGGATTTCAACAATAGCATTTGTTGGAGCTGGTTTTGTTGGCTGGGGTCAATACTCTTACGGAGACAAAGCAGGATCTGTTGCTAAAGTTGGTAATGTAGAGATTAGCATGGGTGATTTACAAAAAAGTTATTCAAGACTTTATAAACAATACAATGAGATGTTTCAAGGTAACTTTGATGAGGAAAAAGCAAAAAGTTTTGGACTACAAAGTCAAGCATTAAAACAATTAATAGACCAAGCACTAATTCTAAATTTAGCTGAATCTTACAGTTTATCAATTAGTGATGCTGAACTATTAAATGAGATTAAATCACAAGATTTTTTCTATAAAGATGGTGTATTTAATAAAGATATTTATAAGTCTGCGCTTTCAAGAAATAATTTAAGCATAAAAGAATATGAAGCAGATATGAAAAAAGAGCTTCTAATCCAAAAAACATTAAAACTTTTACCTGTACAAACTAATGAAAATGAAGAAAAAATATTAAACTATGTAACAAATATAGCAGATAAGATAAACTACAAAGTACTAGACAACTCTCAAATAGTTATCGATACATCTGATGAAAAGCTAAAACCATTTTGGGAGATGACGCAACAAAACTATATGAATGAAGTAAGTTATGATATAAGTTACATCCAAAATACTGGTGGTGAAAAAAAAGATGCACTTAGAGATTATATAGATTTCAAAAAAGGAAAATTATCTGATGATGTTGTGATTACAAGCGCAAATGTTTCAGCATCCAACAATATTTTTAATGATGAAACTTTTACAAAAATATCTAAACTTACATCAACTTCTCCATTCATGAAACCAATTATGATAGGCGATACTTACTATAGTATTAAACTTGAAAAAGTAAATCCATCATATTCTAAAACATATGAGCAAGCAAAAAAATTAGTACTGCCAGTATATGTTAATGAGCAAAAGAAAAGAAAACTTGTGGAGCTAGCGCAAAACTCATTGGCAACATTTAAAGGTCAATCTACTGGTTTTATTACACAAATGGATACAAATGTTTTTCCTGAATTAGATGAAACTGATACTGCAGATTTTTTAAGTCAATTATTTGTAAATCAAAAAAAGAGAGATTTTATTACTCTTGAAAGTGGAAAGATTGTTCTTTATAATATTTTGGAACAAAAAATGCTTGCTAATACTCAAGAAAACCTGACAATTTCAAGACTTAAAAACTCCATGTTTAATGTTGGTTTAATCAACACTTTAAAAAATGAGTATAAAACAGAGATTTTTATAGAAGGACTATAAATTGGGGAAAACTGTATTAGCCATTGATATTGGCTCTACAAAAATATGCGCGATAATAGCAAGAGTTGAGGATAGTGGCTCGATTGCAATTATTGGTGCTGGAATAAATAAAGCACAGGGTTTAAAACGAGGGACTATAACAAATATTGAACTCGCATCTAGATCTATTAAACAAGCTGTAAATGATGCTAAAAGAGTAGCAGCTACAGATGTAAAAAGTGCTATAGTTTCAATATCTGGTAGTTATACAAAAAGCCTAAATTCAACTGGAATTGTAAATATTCAAAACAAAGAGATTAGTTTTAAAGAGATTGAACGAGTTATGCAAACATCCCTTTATAATGCCAATATCCCAAATGAATATGAAGTATTACATGCCTTACCATATAATTTTAAAGTTGATGATCAAGACTATATAGAAGATCCACTGGGGATGAATGCTTCAAGACTTGAAGTTGAAACTCATATAATTACAACTCAAAAATCAAATCTTAATAACCTTAAAAAAGCTGTTCGTGGGGCAGATATCGAAGTTGATAATATTATATTAAGTGGTTATGCTGCGTCAATATCAACAATTAATGAAGATGAAAAAGAGTTAGGTGTGGCAGTTATAGATATGGGTGGAAATACTTCAAATTTAATTATACACTCGGGAAATGCAATAAGACATAATGAATTTTTAGGTGTAGGCTCTAACCATATTACAAATGATTTATCTATGGCATTACACACTCCGCTAAATGTTGCCGATAATGTAAAGATAGATTTTGGTTCCCTACTATCTCCTAATAATGATTTAATAGAGCTACCATTAATCGGCGATGACAATAATACACATGAAGTTTCTTTAGAGGTAGTTTACAATGTTATCTATGCTAGAGTTGAAGAGACACTAATGATTTTAGCACAGTTTATTGAAAATAGTGGCTTAAAAGATAAGCTTGGTGCTGGTATAGTTTTAACTGGTGGATTATCAAAAATACCAGGTATTCGTGAACTAGCAGTTGCAACTTTTGATAGTGGTCCGGTAAGGCTTGCTAAACCAAAAGTTATGGAAGGTTTATTTGAAGACTTAAAAGGTCCAGAGTATGCAAGTGCTATTGGACTCGTAATGTACTCATCTTCAAACTATACACCTTATGAAATAGATGTAAATAAACATATTAGGCATTCAAATGAAAAGCCTCAAGAAGATAGTAGTGTAGATTTTTCAAATGAACCAGAGATTCCTATAGCTCCAGCATTTGATGAAGATGCTAAAGAGAAATTAGTAACTCTTCCATCAAAAAAAGAGAAAAAAAGTGATGAAGCGTCATCTATTAGTAAATTTTGGAATTGGGCTACCCAATTATTTTAAAGGAGTGAAGATATGGAACCATTCGTAGTAGAAGAAGTACAAGGTATAAACGGTGCTAGAATTGTAGCTGTCGGTGTTGGTGGCGGTGGTGGAAACATGATTGGTCACATGCTAAACGAAGGAATCTCTGGTATTGAGATGATTAGTATAAATACTGATGCTCAGGTTTTAAACGATAGTGACTCATCTAAAATTCAAATTGGTGCAAAACTTACGAAAGGTCTTGGTGCTGGTATGAAACCTGAAATTGGTAAAGAGTCTGCATTAGAGAGTTATGATGAGATTAGAACTGCTCTTGAAGGTGCTGATATCGTATTTATCTCTGCTGGTCTTGGTGGTGGAACTGGAACTGGAGCTGCTCCTGTTGTTGCACAAATTGCCAAGGATGTTGGAGCTTTAACTATCTCAATAGTAACTAAACCTTTCTCTTTTGAGGGTAAAAAGCGTCTTAAACTAGCTGAGGCTGGTCTTGAGGAACTTAAGCGTGAAAGTGATTCTATAGTAGTTATTCCTAATGATAAACTTTTATCAATAATAGATAGAAAACTAGGCTTAAAAGATAGTTTTAAGATAGTAGACAGTGTTCTAGCACAAGCTGTTAGTGGTACATCTGGTGTAATCCTTTCAAGTGGTACAAATGATATCAATCTGGATTTTGCCGATCTAAAAACTGTTATGCAGCATCGTGGTATGGCACTCATGGGTGTTGGCGAACATGAGGGTGATAATGCTGCTTATGAAGCTATAAAGTCTGCAATTGAGTCCCCTCTACTTGATAATATGAGCATCAACGGAGCGATGGGCGTTTTGGTTCACTTTAGTATGCACTCAAACTTTCCAACAATGGAAATTTATGCAGCTATGGAAGTTGTAAATGAAAGTGCTGATGATAATGCTGACATTATTTTTGGAACCTCTACTGATGATGATTTAGCAGAAGATTATGTGAAAATAACAATAATTGCTACTGGTTTTGAACATGCCGATGATAAAAAAACTGGAAACAATAGTGATTTTGTAAGTGAAAATCCTCAACCAACTGTTAAATCAAGACCAATGCTTGTAGTTGGTGGAGAGATGGATGAGAACTATCTAGATGTGCCATCATATATGAGAAGACAACAGGATTAGATGCCCTTATCTCCAATGTAGGAATGTTTTTCACAGAAAAATGTCCACCTTAGTTCAAGTTTTGTCATTCTGAACTTGATTCAGAATCTAAGTTATGCAAGAGGCTAGATTCCAAGAAGTCAAATTCATTGAAGCCTTTTTCGGCTTCACTCCTTTTAATTTGCTTTTGTACTAAGCAACATCAACCTTCTAACAAATAAAACCAATAAACCAACTGCTAATATTTTAAAATCAATCTCACTTGCAGCATGAATAGTTGCAAATGTATCACTCTGAGTTGCTTCTCTACCCATATCTTGCATAGCTAAGATTTTAGGTACATATACTCCACTAAACATTAAAGATGAAAAAACTACAAGAAATGCACCAACAAATAGATATCTATCTTTTTGACCCATCTTGTACATAATTGCCTCATAGCTAAGTACTATAAATACAACTACATAAAGCCATGTGGCAAATCGACTAAAAATTTCTGCCATAATAATTCCAGAGTTATATCTATCAAGTACTACATCAACAATAATCCCATCAGTATAAAAAATAACAGGTGCGACTAATACTCCTAGTACCATAACGCCACCAAATGTAGCAGCCAAAATTATTAAGTAAGTAAAATCAATATAAATATTTCGTTTCAAATATTATAACCTTAGTGTAAAGCCTCTATCAAAATTTGCTAAATCTTTATAGAACTTTAAGCTTTTAATTTTTGTATCTTTTAAATACAACGCAATTCTATCCTTTTGATCATAACCTATCTCACAGGAAAAAAACTTAATCTTTCTATTTAAGACTTCATCAAGCAACTCTTTTATTATCTCATCACCAATCTCTCCGCCAAATAGTGCATTTTGCGGTTCATAATCTAAGTTTGATTCTAATTTTGCACCATATTCAATATATGGAGGGTTTGAAACTAAATAATCTATTGACTCATCTATTGGTTCTAAAAGTGATCCTAAGCGTAGCTCTATTCTCTCTTGTAAACCAAACTTTTTAATATTTATTTTAGCAATTTCAATAGCATCTTGTGAAATATCTACAGCAATTATTTTTGCATTTGGAAATTTAAGTGCTAACATAATTGATATTATTCCACTACCAACACCAACTTCAGCAATTGTTAGTTTAGTATTTTTTTTTGGTATATTTTTTATCACTTCATCTATTAAAATTTCAGTTTCAGGACGAGGAATTAAAGCACCATTTGCAATGTAAAACTCTTCACTATAAAAACTTACACTATTTGTTATATATTCTAGTGGTTCATTTTTTGAGCGACGCTCTGTCATTTTATATAGTTCTTGAGTATTTTGTATCTCAATATTTTGGTTTGTTAAAAGCCAAAGTTCATCTACTTTAAGAAAATTCATTAAAAGAAGTTGAGCCTCTCTTGGGGCTCTTGGGATATGTGGATTTAAAATCTTAGTTATATCAGCTAAGATATCTTTTACAATATTACTTTTCAAATTATTATTTAATTATTTGAGTTCCTACACCCTCTGATGTAAATAGTTCTAGCAACATTGAATGCTCTAATCTTCCATCAATTATATGCGCTTTTGCTACTCCACCATCTATTGCTTCAAGACAAGCGTCAACTTTTGGAACCATTCCACCGTGAATTGTTCCATCCTCTTTTAAAGCTTCTACTTCAGCCTTAGTAAGAGTTGCTAATAATTCTTTATCACTGTTTAATACACCGGGGGTATCTGTTAAAAAGATTATCTTATTGGCTCCTATCGCTTTTGCGACTTGAGATGCACACAAATCTGCATTTATATTAAATCCTGGATGACCCATCTCTTTGCCAGCTGCAATTGGTGCAATCACTGGTACAAATTTTTCATAAATTAGATTTGCAATAACATCTTCTTTTACCTCAGTAATATTTCCGGTTAAACCCCATTTGCTAAAGTTTTTAGCTTCAGCGGATATAAAATGTGCATCTTTACCACTTACACCTATAGCTTTAGCACCATGTGAATTTAAAAGTGACACTATCTCTTTATTTATTCCTCCACTTAAAATCATCTCAGCTATATTCATAACCTCTTTAGTAGTTACACGTTGACCATCTATAAATGATGTTTCAATATTTAGAGCATCTAACATCTCAGTAATCTTTTTACCGCCACCATGCACGATAACTGGCTTAATTCCAACTAGGTACATAAGTAAAATATCTTCTGCAAATTTTTCCTTTAGTTGTGGCGAAGTTTGTGCTGATCCACCGTATTTTATAACTACAATCTCTTTGTTAAATTCTTTGATAAATGGAAGGGCATCAAGTAGTGTTTTTACTGTTTCAATCTTTTTTTGCACGGTAATCCTCTATAATTTTAAATATTTTATTATCAACCTCAACCTCTAAATCTAAAAGAGACAATGGAAGGTCAAATTTTTCTAATTTTACATAATCTTTGTATGTAACTAAAGCACTATTACTTCCATCATGAGTTAAAATATCTTGAACTTCACTTTTGGTAAAATTGTGATGGTCTTGGAAATAATTTTTACTAACTACATCTGGCAAGAATTCATCTAACCGTTGTGGTCGGGCTATTGCTGTTATTAGTGACATCTTATCACATCTATCTTTAAGAGATGTTTTTCGCTTAAAATCTACACCATCTTTTAATATAACTACCTCTTTAGAACTCCAAAGTCTTTCACGAAAAGCACCTGAGGGTAAACATCTATTATTTGATATTTGTACATCTATAAGCAAGTCAAGTTTTTTTATATCATGCTTAGAATAAGCATCATCCATAAAAATGATATCTACACCTAACTCTTTTGCTTTAAGTATCGCTTTTTTTCTATCTTCACTTACTATAACTTTAGCATGTGGAACTTTTGTTGCATAAATCATAGCTTCATCACCACTAATATCTACATCTTGCAATATATTTTTACCATCACTAATTAGATATAAACCTCGTGATTTTCGTCCATATCCACGAAGTATAATTGCTACATTTTTATACTTTAAAGATAGAGCAGTTACCAATGGAGTTTTACCACTGCCACCAACATTAAGATTTCCAACACTAACTATATCTACACCAAAATCTTCTTGCGTTTTTGTTTTAAATCTAATCCACATACTAAAACAATATATCCAACTAAGTGGCAATAATAAAAATGATAATAATTTTTGAAAGAGATTTGGATTGTAGAGATATCCTTCAATCCAAAATACGAAAGAGCTTTTCACTTATACTCTAGTTTTGGCTACTTCTTTAACACACTCAATTACATATTTTATCTCTTTATCAGTCATACTTGCATAGATTGGGAGTGATAATACCTGTTGAAATGCGCGAAGAGCAACAGGGAATGCATTTACTTTTAACGCATATTTAGCTTTATAGTAGGTTATAAGATGTAATGGAATAAAATGAACCCCAGTACAAACACCAATATTTTTTAACTCTAATGCAAATGAATCTCGGTTTTTATCAATCTTAATGATGTACAATGTATCTGGAGATTCTACGCCGTCTAATGCTGGTAATGTTATATGAGCAGTGACTTTAAGAGAGTCTGTATAGATTTTTGCTATCTCTTGTTGTCTTATTATATTTTTATCTTGTTTTTTTACCTGTGCACGAATATATGCAGCATCAAGCTGACTCATAGAATAATCATTTCCAATATCAATCACATCATAAATATATTCTAATGCATCTTCTTTTTTTACCATTGCATGATTATTTAACAATCTAGCACGCTCCATAATTTTTTCATCATTTGTAACTAACATACCACCATTACAAATACTCTCTCTTAGATGTGAAGAAAAATTAAAACATGTAATACATGCTCCTGTTGAGCCAATTTTTTTACCATTATATGTAGAACCTAAAGCGTCACAAGCATCTTCAACAATTCTTACGCCATACGACACACCCATATCATAAAGTCTATCTAAATCAATTGTGATACCAGCGATATGAGTAACTAATACAGCTTTTAATTTTTTTGATTTATTTTCTTGTAAATATTTTTCTACTTTATCAAGATTAATATTATAATAATTTTCCTCTATATCTATAAAAACGGGCTCAGCATCAAAATGTCTGATAACTTCGGGAACATTAGGATGTGAGTTTACAGAACAAACAACTTTATCTCCACGTTTTAAATCTAATGCTAGCATTGCTAAATGAAGTGCAGATGTACCATGAGAGGTAGCTATAGAGTAGTCAGCACCAATATATTCACAAAACTCTCCTTCTAGTAATTCAACTTGGTCAATATTGTCACCATCTAATACATCACTAACGCTTGAATGCTCATCAACTGTATTTTCATATCTGTAAAATGGTACTTTCATTTTTTTCCTTTAAAGTCTAATATCTCTTGGATAATTAAAATCATGATTTATAGTTCGTGATGTTAATTTTGCAATTACTGGCATCTTTCTTTTAAAATGATTACGAAATATTCTATCTATAATCATCTCTAGCATATCTCTATCAACACCAGATTCAATAATCTCTTCTTTAGTGAGTCTATCTTCTACATATAACTTCATAGCTTCATCTAACTGCTCATAAGTATAACCTAAATCATCTTCATCACTTTGACCATCCCATAGATCCGCTGATGGTGCTTTAGATATGATGCTTTTTGAAACACCTAAATATTTTGCCAAATCATATACCTCACTCTTATATAGATCACCAATAGGATTAACTGCACTTGCTAAATCGCCATAGAGTGTCCCATAACCCAACATCAGCTCACTTTTGTTACTAGTCCCTAAAACCAGTGCATTCTCTCTTGCTGATATATCAAAAAGAGTAGCCATGCGCATACGAGATGAGAAATTACCTTTTCTTAAATTATCCATATTTGGATTTATTTTTTCGTATGCTTTTAACATAGATTCAATTGATGCAATTTCAGATCTTAAGTTAAAATCGCAACATAACTCATCTGCATCATCTAGTGAACTTTGCGATGAATAATTAGATGGCATTTTCACACAAAGTAGTTTATCTTTAAATACTTCTTGAGCTAAAACAGCAACAACAGCCGAGTCCAAACCACCACTTAATCCAATCACTACATTTTCAAAACCAGTTTTGTTAACTTCATTTTCTAAAAAATAGTGTAAAAATTTTGTGATTTGACTATATTTACTCAATACCAACCCTTAAAATTATTTGGATTATTATATCTAAAATATCTAAATTAATAAAATAAAATAAAATTTAAAATCTGTAATTTTTCTACATATTTATATATCTTCGATACAATTTGATTCAAAGAGAGGTAGATATGAATATTAAAACAAAACCTATGGGTGATTATCAAACAAATTGTTACATAATAAGTGTAGATGGTAAAGATTTTATAATTGATCCAGGAATTGGTGCAACTGAATGGGTTATACAAAACACTACAAATCCAGTAGCTATTTTAAATACACATGGGCATTTTGATCATGTTTGGTCAAATGATGAACTGCAAAAAAAATTATATATACCACTTTACACTCCACAAGATGATGTGATGCTTTTAAAAAAAAATGAATGGATGCCAGATCTTCCACCATCAACTCCAGATGTATTAGTAAAACCAAATCAAGAATTTGATTTTGATGGTGTAAAAGTTAAATTTCATCACTTTAGTGGACATTGTCCAGGATGTTCTATGATAGAGATTGCTGGAGTTATGTTTAGTGGTGATTTTATATTTAACAAATCAATTGGACGATGTGATTTGCCATATTCAAACCCAGCTGACATGAAAAAAAGTCTTCAAAGATTTAAAAAGCTTGATTTTGATATGGTAGTGTATCCTGGGCATGGAAATCCAACTAGCATTAAAGAGGAACAACAATATTCTGATTACTGGATACAAAATTTATAAGGGCTTATCTATCTCTCTTCATCTTCATCTGAGAGAAGTTTAAGTTTTAAAACATGCCTCTCTGTAATTACTGTTTTAAACACCCCCTCAAACACTTTAATATCTAAAACATTACCAATAACATTTACATTTCTTTTTCGACCCTCTTTATGTCTAACAGTAGCTATAAAATTAACATGATCACCTAGTTTAACTGGTGACAAAAACTGAGAATCGCTAGCTACAAGCACCACATTTCTCTCATTAACAGCAGCCATAGCAGCATAATCAGCAGCTCCAAAAATAAACCCACTGTGAATTAATCCCATCTCATCAGCAAGCATTTCTGAAATTGTCTCTAATGTTAATTCTACACGACCTTTTTCTTGATTTGTAATTTTACCACTATAATCACTATTTATTTTACCATGAGTTTGTAAAATAACCTCTTGCTCTTTTATAAGATATTCATTAAGCTCTAAATCAAAATCTTCTTCTTTTTCTTTTTCTTGATTTTCATTTTCATTCTCTTGCGCCATTATCTATCCTTTATTAATTTTACATAGACTCTTTGTGGAGCTGGGTAACCCTCTACTGTTTTAGTATCATCTTCTGGATCTAAAAAATCTTTCAATGACTGCCCTTCTATCCAAGAAGTTTTTCTTTGCTCATTTGAGTCAGTTTTTGAAGTCTCTAATACTTCAAAAGACTCAAATCCAGCACGTAAACACCAGTTTTTTAAAGCTTTTATTGTAGGTATAAAATATATATTTGGTATTTTTGAGTAAGAAGATTCAGGACATAGTGCCATCTCCCCTTCTGCATCTATATAAAAAGTGTCTAAAATAACTTCACCTTTTTTATCAAGCCCCTTAAAAAGTTGTTTTAACATTGCAACAGGATCACTTCTATGATAAAGCACACCTAAACAAAATATAGTGTCAAATCTTTCTTCATAAAATTCAATATGCTCAACTCCTAAAAGTTCATAAACTATGTCACTCTTTACAAAATGGTTTATAAAATCAAATTGTGTTTTATAAACTGGAGATGGATCAAAACCAACTATTGATGCTGGATTATCTTCAAGCATACGAAACATATAGTATCCATTGTTACAACCTATATCGGCAACTCTTTTATCTTTTAAATTAAAATGTTTACGAATTAGATTATATTTTATATTACTTTGCCATTCTGTGTCTATAAATATATCAAAAAATTCAAAAGGACCTTTTCTCCAAGGCATCAGTAATTTAGCTATCTCTAAAATATTTTTTGGCTTATCTCCATTGATGGTAATTGTATCGCTTATTTTTACATCCCAAGAGCCATCTTCTAAACTATCTAGTGCATCACGAAGTGGTTTAATATTTTTCCATGTCATCCACTTTTGTCTATCTATTCTTAATTGTTCTAAGTTCATTTTATGCTTTTTATATCTAAATTTTAATATAATTGTACCTAAAAGAGTTTACTTATTTTATAAAGAGGACTAATATTGAGATTAGAAAAAAAAGCTACTGTTGTTTCAACTAGCGTTGCCGCATTGCTTGTTGTAATAAAAATGACAGTTGGGGTACTTAGTGGTTCTATCGCTGTTTTAGCATCTGCAATTGATAGTTTGTTAGATTTAATTGTATCAATGTTTAACTACTTTGCCCTAAATACATCAGAAAAAGCAGCAGATAAAAGCTTTAATTTTGGAAGAGGAAAGATGGAGCCTCTAGCAGCTGTAATGGAGGGTACTGTTATATCTCTATCAGCATTATTTATTTTATATGAAGCTCTCATAAAAATCTTTCATCCTCGTGAAATGGCATATATGTCTGAATCTATTTGGGTCATGCTAGTCTCCATAGTAATCACAGCACTTTTAGTAATGTACCTAAATAGTGTAGCTAAAAAAACCAACAACATGGTTATTAAAGCAGATGCTCTTCACTATAAAACAGATCTATTTTCAAACGGAGCTGTACTTGTTGCACTTACTCTTATATACTTTACAGGTGAACAACTAATAGATTCAATATTGGGTGTTGCTATCGCTATTTATATGATTTACTCATCATTTCCAATCATAAAAGAGGGGGTGTTAATGCTTTTAGATGTTGCACTTCCAGAAGAAGATATTATAAAAATAGAAAATATTTTAAAAAATGAGAATGGAATTACAGATTATCACTTTTTGCAAACTAGAAAATCTGGTTCACATATATTTATAAGTGTACATGCTGTATTTAATATAAGCATATCTTTATATGATGCGCACTTAGTTTCAGATAAACTAGAAGATGCTATGAAAAAATTATTTGATGATAAAAAAACCCATATTATAATTCATATGGATCCTTATGATGATTCAGAGATAAATGAGGATGAAGATAGATACTAATTGAGACCTCTGATTAATTATAAGTTAGATTCCAAGTCAAGCTTGGAATGACGATTGTTTCGTCATTCTGGACTTGATCCAGAATCTAATAGCTAATTGTTCAGAGAGCCCAATTATAAAAAGAGAATAACTGCTTAAAGCAAGCCAAACTCTTTTTTTCTATTATTCAGGAACTCGATATATAAGTTGAGTTGTTAAGTCTATATACTTACTCTTTTTTAATTGCTCTAACTCTTCATAGTTTGTAAGAGCATAATTTCTAATGATAGAATCAAAATTATTTTCATCATGAGTTTGAGATAGTAAAATCTCCATAACTACTAAACGCTCAACTAACTTATCAAATTCATCTTTCATCAAATCATCACTTACTTGATTTGATATTTCCCAATATTTTGAAACTGGTGTACCTGCAAAAATATCATCTTCATCTTCAAAAAGTGCATCATACTTACTCATAATAATCCTTATATAGTTTTTGAAATTCTACCCAAAATCTATTAACTTTATTTGGCAAACTCTGTAGCTCTGCTCTCACGAATAACATTTACTTTTATTTCACCTGGGTATTGAACTTTTTCTTCTATCTCTTTTGCTATCTCTTTTGCTAACAATATAGACTCATCATCATTTACAAGCAAAGCATTTACAATAACTCTAACTTCACGACCAGCATTTATTGCATAAGCTTGTTTTACTCCAATATGCTCTGAAGCTATCTCCTCTATCTCTGTTACACGTTTTAAAAAACTCTCGAGCACCTCTCTTCTAGCACCTGGTCTGGCAGCTGAGAGAGCATCTGCTGCACATACAGCAGCACACTCTATAGTCTCCATCTCCGCATGACCATGATGAGCATAAATTGCATTTATTACAACAGGATGTTCATTATATTTCGTACAAAGTTCTCCACCTAAATCAACATGATTACCATCATAATCATGAGTTAGTGCTTTTCCAATATCGTGTAAAAGACCTGCTCGTTTTGCAAGTTTAACATCGCCACC
Organism: Sulfurimonas sp.; assembly: GCA_015487435.1. GTDB lineage: Bacteria > Campylobacterota > Campylobacteria > Campylobacterales > Sulfurimonadaceae > Sulfurimonas. Next base: position 1,487 of record WFPU01000038.1, on the reverse strand, counting down.
CATCTCGCCAGCCATAACACCAGCAAGATGTGCAACTTCAAGAGTATGTGCAAGTGAATTTTGACCATAACTTGCACGATATCTTAATTTACCAATTAACTTCACTAATTCAGGATTCATCACTCCAACATTCATTTCAGAAATTAAATCTTCACCCTCTGTTAATATTGAATCCTCAAACTCTTCATTTACTTTTTTAAATATCTCTTCAATTCGTGCAGGCTGAATACGGCCATCTTCAATAAGTAACTTTATAGTTTTAATAGCAATTGCTCGACGATAAAGATTAAAACTACTCACTAAAATCGCATTTGGAGTATCATCAATAACGATATCAACACCAAGTATTGTCTCAAGAGACTTTATATTTCTACCCTCTTTACCAATTATACGACCTTTTAAACTGTCATCATCTAAATGAATTAAACTGGTAAGTTTTTCTTGTGCAAATTCGCCTGCAAACTTACTTGTAGCTTGAGCTATTATATAATTAGCTTTTTGTTTAGCTGTTTTTCTAGCTTCATTTTCATATTTACGGACAATATGAGCAATATCTGAGCGAGATTGTTCTTCAACTTTCTCAAGCAATATCTTTTTTGCTTCATCTTTTGTCATGCCAGCACTATGCTCCATAGCATGCAGTGCTTCATCAATTTTATTTTTATACTTTTGTTTTAATAATTCAAGTGATTTTTCATTTCTTTTTAAATCAGTTTTTCTTGCTTTTAAAGCAATGCTCTCTTCTTGTATTCTTTTTTCTTCATTTTTTTTAAAACGCTTAAAAATTTGCTCTTTTTGAATAACTTCATCTTCTCTTTGACGCATATCAATTTTAGCTTTTGATTTTGCATTTTCATATAATTTTGTCGCTTTTAGTTCTATCTCTTGAGCTTTTAAATTACTTTTATTTAAAATATTTTGTGCTTCATGTTCAATAACATTTGCTTTTGCTTTTGCTTGATCTACAAATATATTAAAATTAGCATTACTAATTCTTCTAGAGATAAAAAAACCAACGACACCACCAGCTGTAGCTAAAAAGCCACCAAGTAATATCTCTGTTAACATTTTTAATCCTATCTTTTGACAAGCCTTTTAGTCGTACTTAGTAGTATGTCACACTTAACATCGTATGAGTCACATATAAACTTTTTTGTAAAACATAGATCCATTTGTATAAAAATTGTGTATGGTTTCTTTTTTAATTTTGCAAAAAAACGATCATACATCCCTTTCCCAAACCCTATTCTTTGTAAATTACCATCAAGCCCTACTATTGGTACTATGGCTATATCAATATTATTATTTTTTCTTAAACTATTACCCGCTTCATATATATTAAATTTCTTTTTTCGTAGCGGCAATCTAAATGGTACTACCTTAAAACTTTCATTTTGCATAAATGGTAACAATATCTCATTGTTTTTACGCAATTTTATAATTGTTTTTCTTATATCTACCTCATTTTTAAGTGGATAGTATAAAAG
>WFPU01000037.1 GCA_015487435.1 Sulfurimonas sp. | reverse complement strand
TCTGACCTGTATGATGAGGTAAAAAAACACTCTACGCAAAAAGCACGCTCATTCGTACCCTTGTTAAAAGAAAAATTAGCAATGAGTTCAGATAGACTGCTTACAGCAACGAAAATAGCAGTTGCAGGCAACGTCATAGACCTGGCAGCAGCAGTGGAATTTGACCTGCAAGAAGAACTTGAGAAGATTTTTGATACTCAATTCGGGCATAATGATTTTGAAGCTTTTTCAAGAGAGTTGAAAGAGGCGAAAAAGGTGCTCATCATTGGAGATAATGTCGGCGAGCATATCTTTGATTATCTCTTTATTGAGACATTAAAAGAACTTTATCCTGACATAGATTTTGCCTATATGGTCCGAGGTAATCCGATCATTAACGATGTGACGATGAACGAGGCAAAAGAAGCCGGTTTTGAAAATCTTTGTGAGCTTATCGACAGTGGTGTAAATACTCCGGGATTTACTTATGATCGTTCCAATGCTTATGCACAAAAAGTGTTTGATGAAGCAGATTTAGTCATCAGTAAAGGGATGGGAAACTATGAGTGCCTCTCGCCCTCACACAGAGACAACATCTGCTTTTTACTTAAAGTCAAGTGCAATGTCGTAGCAGCATCACTTGGACAAAATGTCGGAGATATTGTTTGTAAATTAACAAAGGACGTCTAACTTTCTTTTTATCTTCTTTAGTATAAAATATAACGATTTTAAATAAAAGGGAAAAAGAATGAAAAAGAAGTTGGCTTTACTGAGTGTAACAATTTTATCAACAACGATGCTTTCTGCAATGCAGTTTGAAACTTTAGGGTATAAATCCGTTGCAATGGGAGGTGCTGCAGTTGCTTCTTCATCTGGGTCATTGGCTACTTATAATAACCCTGCACTTCTTGCAAAAGCAAAATACGATGTTGAAGTTTCACTTGGTGCTGGTGCATCTTATGAAGATTTTGGTGCTGGTGCATCTGTTAAGTCACTTGATGACAGTGGTTTTTTAGATACTTTAGATAAGGTCAGTAATAACACTGCAAATTTGACAGAGGCGGATAAACAAATCCTTATTAAAGGTAAGAATATTGTCATTGATATGAATGGCGATGCTGTAAGTGTTAATCCTCAAGGTTACGTTGCTGCACAAGTTTCTGGTTTTGGTTTTGGTGTTTTTGGTTCCTCGGAAATTGTAGGAACAGCAACAGTAGACCAAAATCATAATCTTTTAATGATAGAAGATAGTTCTAATCCTGGAAATTATTTGACGATTAATGATGATGGGACTACTCTCAACTCCACTGGACCTGTAGCAGATGCAACGTATCAAACGAAATCAATTGAATATGCGCTAAATAATGCTTTAACTTATATGGATGTGACGGGTATTGTCATTGCTGAAGTGCCTGTTGCTTATGGACATAAGATTGAACTCTCTGGAGGTAATCTTTTGGTAGGTGGTGCATTGAAGTATATGCGTGGATACACATATACAGAGCAGTATAAGATAGATGATTCGGGAAGTATAAGCTCTGGAAGTGGGAAAAAAGATAAAACTAGCTCAACATTTGGTGTAGATGTTGGTGTGGCTTTTGAACCTGCTTTTTCAAAAGATTTGACAATTGCTATGGTTGCCAAAGACTTGAACTCGCCTGAATTTGATGTTGTAGATGGAAGTAAAGTTAAGGTTAAGCCAATGTATAGAATTGGTGTGGCTTATAATATTTTTGATTCTTTGGAAGTAGCTGCTGATTATGACTTGAGTGCAAACGAAACTTTTGTAGAAAATACAAAATCTCAAATGTTAGGTGGTGGAGTTAATTGGCATCCTGCTTCATGGTTTTCCCTTCGTGGTGGATTGATGCAAAATATGGATGCTAATGATAAAGCAGGCTTAATTTATACGGCAGGATTGGGATTTGGGGCGAAATGGTTACAGCTTGACATTTCAGGACAATACTCTTCAAATTCGACAACTGTAGATGGCCAAACAGTTCCAGAATATGCAAAAATAAATCTAGCACTTATTTCTAGATGGTAACAATAAAAAGTAGACTTTTATTTCTTTTTTTCATTCTTTTTGCATGCAGTTTGTTTGCAGAAGAATCTCACGGTGAGTATAAAATTTCTCTCGTGGGCCTTCAGATGGATTATCGCGAATATGATGAAAATAATGTCCTCTTAGATAGCGAAAAATCTTCTTTTAGTGAGATGATGGGGGCTGAGTTTGAATATAGATATTTTCTAGATGATAGCATCAATCTTGAGCTAAAAGTATTGACTCTCTCTGGTAATACAAATTATGTTGGTTCACTCATTGGATCCAATCAAGGATATGGATCAAGTGCTAGTACAACAATAAATGATATTAGGGATATATCATTTATGTATAATGCCAAACAAATATCGGATTTTGATGTGAACATGCTTTGTGGTTTAGGTGGAGGTTATCGATTTTGGCAACGACAACTTTCTGCATCACAGGTTGAACAATATGATTGGTATTCATTACGTGGAAATATTGGACTTGAATATAATTTAGAAACTAGTGTTATACTAAAAGTACTTTTAGAATATCAATATGGAATTACTCCATCCATGAAAACTAATGGGATTGATGGAAGCTTTAAACTTGGAAGTGCCGATATTTTACAAATTTCAGTTCCACTTCGATATAACATTAGTCAACATTTCAGTTTGACATGTGAATATCTTTATGAATATCAAAAAATCATGAAGTCAAATTATTTAAGCGGAACCGTAAATGGAATATATAGTGATAGGTGGCATGAGCCTGATAGTAGAGCATCAAACCAATATTTGAAAGTCGGAATGATATTTAAATACTAAAAAAGCCTCTTTAGATATAATACGAAAAATAAAACAAGGCAAGAGAGAATGATAACTTTTAGTGAGATGTTACTTAAACTTCAAGAATTTTGGATGAAACAGGGGTGTAATATTGTACAGCCCTATGATATTCCGGCAGGTGCAGGGACATTTCATCCGGCGACTTTTCTTCGCTCGCTTGACTCT
>WFPU01000036.1 GCA_015487435.1 Sulfurimonas sp. | reverse complement strand
GAGACTAACAAAGCTTATGGAAGAAGAAAAAATCACGCTAAAGAGACTTGATAACTTGGAGTTTTTTATACCTGTACAAAACAACAAACGAAAAAGAAGAAAAGTTACAGACTAAGCTATGTAGAGAAAATAGCTCAGAGCAATTCTTTACAGTTTCATGGATTACATGCTTCTATTCCTCATCTTCTCTAAAAGCGCTCGGGCGTATCTGTTTAAAATATTTTATCAACACTCCACTCAGTACTCCTCCACCCGGTAACACCCATAGGGTTGAAAGAAAGGTCATCTTGCCGAGATCCCCGATTTGCTCTGTGGCTTTTTTATAATCCTTATTTTTTATATGCATAGGGATATCTTTTGTCTCTTCATATTCCTGCTTGAGACCATGTCTCACTTTTTTAGAGAACTTCTTTAGTTTGTGTATCATGATAATTCTCCAAAAAGTCGGGAGTAGTTTTTATCAATAAGCGCTACAATCTCCATGCCGGCTATCCTTTTCTTTTAGAGTAAAATTGGATTGTGTTAGTATAGCACACTAAAAACGTACTGCTTTAACGCCCTATTCCTTTTATTGAAATTCACTGTATAATACACTCCTCAATATGAACAATAGATATGCAAGGAACAGGATCATAAAATATGCTCAGTAAAAGACTCGAACACCTCTTTCTAGCTACTATAACCCTCGCACTCTCAATACTTGGATTCAACTACTACAGGAGCTACTCCTTTAAACACAACCCACTTCCAAACTCCTATCTCAAACGCATAGCAGCCAAAGAGAAAGATGTCCTTGAACATATGCAAAAGAACTTCGGATTTCAGGTGGAGTTTCCTATCATCATTACAGACAAGATCCCGGGAAGGCTCTATGGCCTTACCTCCTATGAGAATGGTCAAATAAACATTCTTCTCAATAAAAAAGTGATGCAGGAATCAATGGATTACATGATCGACAGCGTCATACCGCATGAATACGCCCATGCCCTACTCTTTTATCTGCATAAAAACTCCACTGCAAATGACGGCCATTCCAAACTTTGGCAGCAAACCTGTCAAAAACTCGATGGTAAAGATTGCAGACAGTATGTCAATCAACAAGAAATCATCCTCTCAAAACTTCCATTCAAGGTAGAGTAATATAAAAAAATGTAAAATGAGAGCTATATCTTAAGTGTACCAAATGACACCGAAACGGCACCGAGAAATGAAAAAGTTGTTTAAAAATTGCTAATTTAGGGGTTAAAAAAGAAGTGGCTCCGGATACTGGAAACAACCTGTAATACAACTAATAACTACAAATACCTAAATATAAGGGCTTCTCTGTTTCTGTCTTCTTACAAATAACCTGTATAGCTGGTTAAAAATGGCTCTATATTGACACTATACCTTATTTCTTCTTTGCAGTTTTTTCCCTATATTTTGCCCTTTTATCTCAATATATTTATATGTCAATGTTGACAAATATACGACACATAAAATAATTAAAACCACAACAGTATTATTAACATAAATATTTCCATAATCAATATAACGAACACCGTTAATTGTTTCTGTTATATGGATACCGAATTTACCCAATAGAATTGCTAATGCTATGGTCACAAAAATTACAGTATAGTGAATTAAGTATATTGAATAGGACAACCTACCGATCAGCTGAAATGGTTTAAATAGTAACAGAGACGAAATCATACCTTTTTCAAAAGAAAAAATAAACATTTGGAAAGCAAACAATATAACAATATAAGCGGGTTTATATGCTAAATCTGAAATAAATAGAATATACAACAACATTAATATCGTTAATTCCATTATTGTGAAATATACAGAATGCAGTGATTTTATTTTCATATATACAGATTTATATAAAAGATATGTCAAGGAACCTATAAAAAATCCAAAAATCCCTCTATATACTCCATTATTAAATAATATTTCTTTATTTGACAACATTAAACAAATAGCAATAATTGATAATATAGCCCATAGTAAATATTTAATTTTTGATTTGATTATTAATGTGATAAAGAATATAATATAAAGATAAAATTCTACACTAATACTCCAAGCCGGTCCATTAAAACCTAATTCAGGTATATTAAGCCAAGATTGTAATAAAAGTATATGAGGAATAATATATATTGGATTATTATCCCCCGTAAAAGGAATATTATTAAAATGGATACCATATTTATAGCCCACCATTTTAAGTACTTCAATAAGAAGGACAACAGAGAACATAAAAATATGTAAAGGATAAATTCTAAAAAATCTTGCTATAAAAAATGACTTAAAATTTAAATCTTTTTTAAATGCATTACTATGTGTTAAAACAAATCCACTTAAAACAAAAAACATATCTACAAATAGATAAGCATTTTTAATAAAACTTGTTTCGGTTATACTTCCTACATATTTCAAATGAAATGCAATGATAAAAATTGCTGCTATCCCTCGGAAACTATCTAATACTAAAAAATGTTTAGTTTTATTTTCCATCTTATTAGTCCTAAAATTTTTATGCTTGGCATTATACTATTATTTATGCATTTAATGCTGATAACGTATTATTGATAATTTCATCAACTTGTATATTGTCTCCAAATTTCACCCATTCATCAAGTTTATTTTTATTAAACACTATTCTACCATTTGGTTTATAATAATGAATACCCTCCTGCCATACAGTTTTTTTCAATCTGTTAATTGAGTCTGTAGAATACCCAAGGTACTTTGCTGCTTCTTCTGTATTTAACCATCTTTTCTCGATTTTTTCTTCTTTTTGAAGCTTTAATAGTTCACCGAGCATCTGTTTGATTTCTGGGATTTGTTGAAGTAAACCAATAAGTTCTTCCATAATTTTTTCCTTTGTTTATATTTTTTGAGACTTTTTAAAAGCCTTTATTGTTATAAACTTCACAAAAAAATTTATTTTTTATAGTTTTACAAATAATTTACATCTGCTTTTACAGCTCAAATATCGATTTTTAGAGAAGTGCTACACTGCAAACCCTGCAACCGTTCCCCTATCTCTTTTTTATTTTTTTACACAAAAAAGAGATAGGGGAACTAACTGTCTCGAAATAAGTCATACTCCTGGACATACTTTTTTACTGTCCGTCTATCTAAGTTTGTAAGCTTTGCGACACTTACATAGGTTAGCTTCTTTTGTTGCTCTTTTAAAGCAGTAATAGCTTGCCTGATAGCATCTATATTACTTTTGCGAAGCAAATCAATCTTTGCTTCTCTTGCTTTCTGCATAGCTTTTTCTTTCGCTTTTTGAGAAAGCAAAGCATTCGTTCTTTCTGCAGAAAGCGATTGTCTTCGTTTTGTTTCACGAAGATAATCTTTATATGAAAGATTTCGCATCTTGGGAAAATTCATAATTCCTATTTGAATACCCCTATCAGCAAACTTCGGTACAAAAAGATTTCCTGCTTCTTTTCTCTTGTATGCAGACTGTCCAATACTTAACACTTCATCGTCCTCTAATGGTGGATTAGCTTGATTATTAATACCAAATAAATAATTTATTAGGTCTTCATATGTGCTTGATGGATTTGATAAGCAAAAATTCACTGCAAATAAGAACAGTTTATCGTTCCTTTGCCCTTCTACTAAGTTATTTATTGATACGGATAAAGGATTTTTTTTACATGTGAACTTTGAAAATTTTTTTTGTGAATTTTTTATTAAGTGTCTAAAAGATGAAAGAGAATAATCTTGTTCTCCTGAATACCAAAAATTATGCCTCAAAGGATTTCGCCAAATACCCCATAGACGATTACTGGCAATCTTATCGCAATCCATTACATTGCTAATCGCTGCTTTTATATCTTGCAAATATTTTTTAGCTTTTTTACTCTCTAGAAACACTGCATTTTCTAAATGAAATGCAAAGTGATAGCCCTTTTCTGTTTGCAATGTATAAGTCGGAATACATACAGTTTTTGCATAAATTTCGTGCACCATTTCATTTAATGTATATACCTCTATCGCCTTTTTGCCATCAATTGTATCTATGTCAAATATCATCCACTGGACCACTTTTTTATTGTTAAACTGTATAAACTTACAAATTTTCAAAGCTTGTTTTTTGTTCTTGCTTCTATTCTCGCGTTTGTTTGCCGTTGTTTTGTGATTCGATGCATTTATTTTTTTCGGTAAGGTTGTCATCAATAGTGAAAATAATTCATTGTACCGTTGTTCTTGATCGCCCATCCTAGACACTCCTGCAAGCCCTTCCATCCGGAAGTTGTTTTAGAAGTGGCCCCTCTAGGACTATAAAAATGTACATTTCAAGCGGTGTACATATTTAGGTTATATGCGTGCAGTTACACTGCACATTGCAAAGTCAGGTATATTTAATATTGTATAAGTTAAAACCAATTGTTAGAAAAAAAGAAAAATAGGATTCATGTAAAAAAACAAATGTAATTAATTAAACTCCTAAAAAATACTGTGTACTATGTTATAAATGATGTGATTTTTTTTTAAAAAGAAGTTTGAGAGAGATAATATGTAGTAATTTCTGCCCGCTTGTGATTTATTTCTTTTGAAACTTTTAAGAGAGCTTCTTTGTAGGGCATAGATTTAACAAGTTGTTCCATTCTTTCTTTAACATATGTAAAACGAAAGTCATGGCTCTTAATATTGAGCTCTTTTAAGATTTCTCGATATTGTTGATAAGGAATAGCTTGGTTATTTTGAATAAGTTGATATAGCTCTTTTGAAATTGGAATAGGTTGGTATATATGATTTCCTTTCCCCTTTAAATTTTCAATTGTATTCCTATCTGTAAGATATTTTTGTGAATTATTTAAAAGCTCGCGCGCTTCTGAAACTCTTAATCCTAGTTTAGACTGAATAGTTGCAATTGCTCCTGCTGATGGGCTTTTTATAGATACTTTATTTAAAACCTCCTGCAATTTTTCAATTTCTCTGTTATAAGTTTTTTGACTTGGTTGTTTAGTTTCTTTGAGATAAGATACAAAGTCATTAAAAACTTGTTTATCTACGCTTATAGTAATTCCTGTATGTTTGAGTCCATCGAGCATTCCTGAAAATCCACGCGTGAAATTAATTGCTGATTTCAAGCTCATACTTTCAGTTTTTTTGTGAAGAAAATTTACAATCGTTTCATTGGTCATATATTGGTTAAGTTTATTTTGTGAAGAATTGAGTGAAGTTGCATACTCTGCAAAAGATTTTAAGTAGCTATCTCTTTTTAGTGCG
>WFPU01000035.1 GCA_015487435.1 Sulfurimonas sp. | reverse complement strand
CTCTTCATTAGCATCAAAATTTTTTATATCTACAAACTTGTTAGTGATATTACATTTACCACCACCAGATATTTTTAATTTTTTTGCTAATTTTTCATTATTATCAATTATCGCTACTCGCAACTCTTTGTTTAGATGAGCCGCGCACATAAGACCACTAGCCCCACCACCTATAATTAAAACGTCATATATTTTCATATCGTAATTATATAGTATAATACGAAAAAATATTTATAAAGTAGTAATAATGGGCAATAAACTCCACATAGTCTCTCTTGGGTGTACGAAAAATTTAGTTGATACGGAGGTGATGATGGGTAGACTTCAAAACTTTGAACTTGACAACGATGTTGAGGATGCAGATGTAATCATAGTAAATACTTGTGGTTTTATTGACGCAGCCAAAGAGGAGAGTATAAATACTATTTTAAACCTACACGATGCTAGAAAAGAGGGTTCTATTTTAGTGGTCGCAGGATGTTTGAGTGAGCGTTATCGTGAAGAGTTAGCAAAAAATATGCCTGAGGTTGATATATTTACAGGTGTTGGCGATTATAATAAAATTGATGAGTTGCTAGCACAAAAAGAGAGCCGTTTTTCTGATGAAGTATTTTTAATTGATGGAGCTGAGCGTGTTGTTACTGGTTCAACTTATCATGCATATATAAAACTATCGGAGGGGTGTAATCAAACATGTAGTTTTTGTGCAATCCCATCTTTTAAAGGTAAGTTAAACTCTCGTAACTTAGACTCCATTGCAAACGAAGTTGAGGCACTTGTGGCAAAAGGGTACTATGATTTTTCTTTTGTATCTCAAGATTCAAGCTCTTATTTGCGTGATCAAAACATTAAAGATGGATTAAGTCTTTTAATCCAAAGAATAGAATTGATTGATGGTATTAAGAGTGCAAGAATTCTTTATCTATACCCATCAACTACTACTATCGCTTTACTTAAAAACATTGGCAAATCTAAAATCTTTCATAACTACTTTGATATCCCAATTCAACATATAAATGATGAGATGCTTCATATGATGAAGCGTGGTTTTGGCAAAGAAAAAACTCTTGAACTACTAAAATACATGAAGTCACTTCCTAACTCATTTTTACGTACTTCATTTATAGTTGGGCATCCAAAAGAGAGCGAGGAGATGTTTCAAGAGATGTGTGATTTTGCGGAGAGCTTTGGGTTTGATCGTATCAATATATTTGAATACTCTGATGAAGAGACTACACCAGCTTATGATATGGATGATAAAATATCACCAGAGACAATAGCTCAGCGTGCCGAAATTTTAGGAAATATTAGTGCTAAAGCTTTAGAAGAATCACTTAAAAAAATGATAGGTAAAGAGATAGAGTTAATCATAGATGGCGAGAGTAATGAGCATGAATTTTTACTAAGTGCAAAAAAGATTTCGTGGGCACCTGAGATTGATGGTGAAATCTATGTAAATGACCGTACTGATGATACAAAAGAGTTAGAGTTTGGTAAAATTTATAAAGCTAAAGTTACTTCTATTGTTGGAAATACTTTAACAGCCACAGTTAACAACTAAAAGTACTCTAATGCTAAATCAATCCTCATTGAATCTACTAAAAGGTAAAAAGAATCTTTTAGCATTTTCTGCAGGCGTTGATTCTACTGCTCTATTTTTTCTTTTACTTGATTCTAAAATTGATTTTGATATTGCCATAATTGATTATGGAATTAGAAAGCAGAGTAAAAAAGAATTATCTCACTCTAAAGAGTTAGCAAACAGATATAAACTAATATGCCATAGCTATAAAGCCAATAAAATAGATAAAAATTTTGAAGCAAAAGCTAGGGAGATAAGATATACTTTTTTTAAAAAATTGATACAAGAGTATAGTTACGATAACTTACTTACAGCCCACCACCTAGGAGATAGGTTTGAGTGGATGTTGATGCAATTTTGCAAAGGTGCGGGATGCGCCGAAATTGCAGGGATGAAAGAGATACAAGAAAAACAAAATTATACACTTATTCGCCCATTACTTCATCTTGATAAAAGTGAACTTCTTTCTTATCTTAAAAAAAATAATATTAGGTACTTTGAGGATGAAACCAATACAGATGAAAAATATACAAGAAACAAATTTAGAAATAACTATACAAACCCTCTCTTAAAAGAGTATCTAAATGGAATTAAAAAAAGTTTTAACTATTTAGATGAAGATTTAAAGCTTTTAATAAAAGATGTAAAAGTTGCTAAAATAAAGAATTTTGCCTATTTCTTATCAACTAATAATATCAGAAACGATATTTACATTATAGACAAATATCTAAAATCAAATTCACATATGTTAAGTATTCATGAGAGAGAGTTATTAAAAGACAAAAAAACAGTTGTTATTGGTAGAAAATTTTTGATTACATGGTATAGTGAGATAGTTTTTATAGCTCCCTATACAAATGAAAATATAAGTATGCCAAAAGAGTTTAAAGAAAAGATGAGAAAATTAAAAATAGAGCCTAAGTTGCGTCCTTATTTTTTCTCTAATTTAGATTTATTTAAATCTTTAGAGTTAGAATAAACTTTCATTTTAAACGATGAGTTTAAAATTTCTCCCTCTCTTACAAATTTAATAGGAAAGTTTATACCAACTATCCAATCACTTTTATTTATCTCATCTAAGAATTTGTAGAAAACTGTAGGTGTACTAATTTGTGAGCTTGTTTTTACATCATATACGCAAAATCCATCCTCTAAATCTAATTCTTTTATTTTTGTAATCTCAAGAGAGTTAAATGAACTTTTGTATTTTTTAATAAATCTTTCTGGTAAAAATTCTTTATCAAAAGCAGTTATTATATGTCTATTTTCAAACTGAAGTTTTTTTAAAGTGTCGTAAGTTTGTGCTTCAAAATCTTGATATCTTTTTAAATCTTTTTTTTGGAGAAGTAGTTGTGTTTTTTCTTTACGATACTCTTTACCCTCAGGAATCAAACTTGCAAACGAAAAAACAAGAACAAATGTAAGTAAAAAAATTGAAATAATTAATATATATACACTTTGTCTAGTAATTTTACTCATCACTTGCTCCCTCCCCATTCATCATTTCATCAATTTCATTGTCCATATAATTAGTAGAAACAAATCTTAACCAGCCATTATTTGCTGGATAAAAGCTACTGTATGTACGATGAAAAATGGAGCGAAGTGGAGCATGAAGCATAAAGTTATATACATCTTTATTTGGTGTAATTCCATGCAAAACTAAACCATTTTCTAAGAGCTCAGCTTTAGATAAAGTTATTCGTTGTGGCACCAAATCAAAAAGATTTTTAATGCTGTCTTTTAAAACGCTATTTTTTGTAAATATCTTTTGAGATAAGGTGTTTTGTTTTTCAATAAAAGCAATTTTTGCCTCCATCATTTTTATATTTTTTTCAATTTTGTATTTTGCCTCTATTATGTCAATTTCATCTTGTTGAAATTGTGAGTTTTTTATCGATAAAAAAGCATATGTAGAAATAAGCATAGCTATAGTTATGCTAAAAAATGCAACAACCAACTTTATTTCAGGTGTAAAAATACTTTTTTTACGTGGTTTTATATAGCTATATCTCATTTTAGCTCTACCTTTGCTAGTTCACAAAGTTCGTGACCTAAATCCATTTTACGCACAAATACATTCAAAAACATCTCTTCTTCTAAAAACTTTTTAAGTTCATTGCTGATTCCAACACTATCTGCAATATACACAGTTTCTATAAATTTACTGTCAAATTTATTATCTTGATAAAAATTTTTTACAGCACTTTGAATTAAAGAAAACCTATGGTAATCAACACCAAAACCACTTTGATCTTCAAGTAGATCTTCACTAGGTTTTTCAGCAACTAAATCTTCTTCTTGTACATCTTGTGAAAATTCATCCATATCATCAAATGTATCTAAATCTTCTATATCATCAAACTCATCTAATGAGTCTATATCATCATCCACATTGATACTTTCTAAATCTACACTTACAGAATTTTCTAAATCTAACTCTTCATCATCTATATCCATCAAAAGTTCATCATTTAAATCTGAATCTTTATTTTCCATATCTAAATTTGCTGCAAAAAATAGTTTAGAATTTTCAAAAATGCTAAGTGTAAGATTATCCTCATTTATTAAAATATACATTGCCATATCATTTGAAATTTTATCTTTAAAAAAATTTGATAATATTATAAACGAAGAAAATACAAAATCTAGACCTACTTTATGATAGCGCCCTTGTAGTTCTAAAAGATCTATCTTAGAGGTATAATATGACCATCCCTCAGGTGTACAAATATACTCAAAATTATCTTCTTTAGCATCACAAGTTGATATTGCTCCATATGATGGTGAATTATCTAAAATGGAGATATAATGAATTGGTGATTTATTTGCAAATAATTGTATATACTCATATATCTCTGCTTTTTTTGTACTGTTAAAAACTTCTTCATAGTTGTCACTAGAGCCATTAGAATGAAGTTCTTCTACATATATAACAGTTTCTTGTGTATTAGCAATTATATTAATATATATCTGCGTATAAAGAAAATTTTTAAACACTACTCAACTCCACAAAGAGGATGTGCACTATTATAATTTTGTTTCTTTAGTGCTGAACCTAATTTAGTATATATCTGCGTAGTAGCCATACTAGAGTGACCAAGCAGTTCACTAACATCGGCAATAGGTGCGTTTGAGTTTAATAACTCTGTTGCATAAGAATGGCGAAGCTGATGTGGTGTAACTCTCAAATGTACCCTCTTAAAAACTTTAGTTATCATATATCTTAGTGAATTTTGGCTTAAAACTTCATCATTCGACTCAAAAAGAAATACTTTTGGATGATTATTTTGCAAATATATATCAAGTATCTCTTTTACATTGGCTAAGAGTGGGATGTCTCTTTGTTTGGATCCTTTTCCAAGTACCCTAACCCATTCATCTCCTATATCTTCTAATTTTAAATTTTGTAATTCTGATATACGTAAACCTAAAGTGTAAAGCATAACTACAATCAAGCTCTCTAACTCATTTGCTAATGATAAAGCTTCTTTAATATACTTATGAGCAATGGGCTTTGGTAAAGTCTTAGCAACTTTTATTGTATCATCAGATAAAGTTTTAATTTTAAATCCATTTGAATTTAAATACTCGACAAAAGAGCGTATTGCTGATAGTTTTTTAGAGATAGTTTTTGGATTTAACTCATGAATATATAATCTGTATGGCATCAATTCAAAAGTGATTTCATCACAATTTTGAATGATTTCTATATAATTAAATGCCTCTTTTAAAGCTTCATCATAAGTTTTTATGCTCAAATCTGAATATCCACGGGATTTTTCTAAGTATTGACAAAACTCTTTGCGTTGTTTATCTAGTAACTTTTTCAAGTAAAGTCTCAAAATATGAATGATATTTAGCAGCTTCTTGTACTAAATCTTTATCTGTAATAACGCTTGGGGCTAATTTAATATAATCACTTTTCATTATTTCACAAATTAATCTTATTTTTGCTTTATCAGAATCTTCTATCGTCTCAGAATGAGCGATTTTATCAATATCTAACATATATTTTTTACCCATTTCTATATATTTTATGTATTTTAAAGAAGTTTGCGATTGAGCCATGATGGTAGCTGCCATTCTATTATATAAATCAAGCCCAAATGCCTCTTTTGCAAGTGAATATGCTTCATCATATTCACCTATTTCATAATAATATTTTGCTTGAATAGATTTTTGATATGATGGATTTACAAGAAAATAAGCACCCATAATAACTACTAAAACTATAGCAAGAACTGGTATTAAAATTTTAGTGTTCATGTTCTAAAAGCCCCTTTTTTAAAAGATTTTTTGCTTCATTTAAATCCATATTACTTATATCTATTGGCTCAGATATAAAATAATTTATCCGACCAAATGGCTTAGGAATTATAAACTTATCCCAAGAGCTAAGTTGCCAATACGATGTAGGCTTTATGTTTACTAAGACTATTTTCACTTTAGCTTTTTGAGCCATCACCACTATACCATCATGAATCTCATGGCGAGGTCCTTTTGGTCCATCTGGAGTTATCCCTAGGTCGTAACCATTTTTTATCTCTTTTATAGCTTGAATAAGAGCCTTAACCCCTCCACGCGTACTTGAACCCCGAATAGTTCCAAAACCAAAAAAACTTAATGTTTTAGCTATTAAATCCCCATCATAATGCTCAGAGATCAAAAGCTTAACTTTAGGTTTTTTTTTATAATGTGTATAAGCGTATGGTATCATAAAAAGTTCACCATGCCAACAAGCCATAATAAAATTATCATCACATAATTTATCAGGGGCGTGGAAAGTTTTTTTGTTTGTTGCATAGAGTAGTCTAATAGCTATTGAGCCAATAAATGGAAATATAGCCAATCCTATAGAGCGTTTTTGGTTCTTAGTTAATAATTTCACCGGTTAAAACCGTTCGTCCAATTGAGATAATTTTCACATCTTTAAATTCACCTAAAAGCTCCTCAGAACCCTTAACTTTTATAACTGTATTGTTATCGCTTCTACCACTTATAAAACCGTCGTTGTAAAGTTCTTCAAAATAAACTGTGTAAGTATTGTCAATCTTAGAGGCATTGTTCTTATCAAGCTGTTTAATATGAAGTTCTTGAATAGATGTAAGTCTCACTGATGCAGTATCTGAATCTATTACATCTGAAAAAAACTCAGCTTCTGTTTGGGGTCGTGGAGAGTACTTAAAAGAAAAGACTTGCTCAAAATTAGCTTGATTCATCACATCTATTGTATCTTCAAAATCTGCATCACTCTCGCCTGGAAAAGCCACAATAATATCAGTGCTAATACTAACATCTGGTACCATTTCGCGAAGTTTTTGTACTCGATTTAAAAACCACTCTTTTGTATATCCGCGCTTCATATCTTTTAATACTTTTGTACTTCCACTTTGTAGTGGCATATGCATAGATTTACAAATTTTTGGATTTGACGCAAACTCTTCAATAAATTCATCATCCATATGAAATGGGTGTGGAGATGTAAAACGGATACGTTTTAAGCCATCTATTTTACTTAACTCTTGGAGTAGTCTTGTGAAGTTAACTTTTTCATGGTTACCAGAGAAACGGCGACCATAGTTATTTACATTTTGACCAAGTAAAAATATCTCTTTTGCACCTAAAGATACTGCGCGATTAGCCTCATCAATTATGAGATTCATTGGTATACTTATTTCATCACCACGAGTTTTTGGAACTATACAAAAGGTACAAGATTTATCACACCCGATAGAGATATTTATATATGCTTTATATTTTGATGAGCGAAAATCTTTAAATGCGAATTCACTCTCATCATAATTAATATCAATCTCAACAGCTTTTGGTTTATGTAGAACCTCTGTTATTTTACTAATATTTCTAGCACCAAGTACAAAACTAACATATGGCGCGCGTTTAATTATCTCTTTGCCTAAGTGCGAGGCAGTACAACCACAAACACCAATCTTAGCACCATCTTTTTTCTTTTTGTTAAAGATTCCCAACTCTGAAAACAGCTTTGCAACAGGTTTTTCTCTAACTGAACATGTATTTATGAGAATTAAATCTGCAGATTTGAAATCATCAGTAGCATCATAATTTTCTTTTTCTTTTAATTCAGCCAACATATGCTCAGTGTCACGCTCATTCATAGCGCAACCTAAAGTTTCAATAAATACTGTTTTACTCAATCTATCTATCTTTATTAATTTATAATATGAACTTGGTACATATATTCATTATCTGAAAGACTAAATTTAACTTCACTCATATAAAAACTTTTTCCTTTTTCTTCAAAATAATCTTGTAACTCTAGTAAATCTTTATGTGAGTTTTCTCTATCAAAATAAAGAATCACATTACCCTCTTTTTCAACACTAGCTTCTATTTTGCTTAAATCAGCCTTTTTAGGCTTTGCATCAAGTTCTGTTCTAGCAAACTTTAAATCCATCTATATATCCTTTATCATTTCTATAATTAATTGCATTGTAGTTAAAATCTACTAAAAAACTAATTAAAGATGATTTTTATCATTTTTGGGTATAATTACAAACTTCATAAGAAATCTCCCAATATATATATATCATTGTTTTTTATGAGATACATAAAAGGAAAGAATTATTCATGGAAAAGATACTAGATATCGTTGATGCAATTGCACACGAAAAATGCCTAACACCACAAAAAGTTAAAGAATCATTACAAACAGCATTTATACAAACAGCCAAAAGAGTTATAGATAGAAACTTTGCTTTTGAAGCTACTATAAACGAAAAAACAAAAACTATAGATTTAATTCAAATAATCACTGTTGTAGCTGATGATGATGAAAGATTAGAAGATGAAGAGATAGCACCCACTCTTATATCTCTTACAGAAGCTAAAGAGTACGACGACCAAGTTGAATTAGATGATCAACTACAAGTTCCGCATGATTTAGAAGAATATGGACGAACTGGAGCATCCCAGCTTCATCGTGAAATAGAGTTTCATATACAAAGAGCTGTTGAGGATGATGTGTATACAAAATACAAATCAAAAGTAGGCACACTCGTAAGCGGTCGCGTTACAAGTGTAGATGCTCAAAACAATACTTTTATCGAGGTTGATGAAGTTCGTGCTGTGCTACCTATAAAAAGCCGTATAAAAGGTGAAGTGTTCGATGTTGGTGATCACATGAAAGCGGTAGTTCGCCGTGTTAATATGGATAAATTTGATGGTATTAGTATTGAACTTTCTCGGACAAGTCCTAAATTTTTAGAAGAGCTTTTATCACTTGAAGTTCCTGAGATTAATGATGGTGCAGTTATTGTTGAGAGATCAGCTCGTATACCTGGTCAGCGTGCTAAAATCGCACTAATATCTACTCATCCACAAGTTGATGCTGTTGGTGCTACTGTCGGTGTTAAAGGTGTCCGTATCAACTCTGTAAGCGCTGAACTTCAAGGTGAAAATATTGACTGTATCGAGTACACTAGCATCCCTGAACTTTTCATGAGTCGTGTCATGGCTCCTGCAATTATCTCAAGTGTAGAGATCGTTAGAGATGATGAAGGCAAAGAGATAAAAGCTATCATCTCACTTCCAGTAGATCAAAAATCTAAAGCAATTGGTAAGAGTGGTATAAATATCAGATTAGCTTCTATGCTTACTGGCATGGACATAGAACTTAATGAAACAGGTACTACTACAACTGATGAAAATGGTGAAATTGTAGCAGTTGGAGAAGAGAAAAAAGATGGTGTTGATGCGCTAGAGGCACTATTTAATTAAAATCTCTAATTATTTATATGTTATACCAATACCCATTAAAATATAAAAGTAAGAACAGAATTTGCTAGTAGTGTATTATGAAAGCAATCCAACTAAAGAATCATGACACAGAAGATGAACTTCTTCAAGAGATTAGAAGCACGAAGAATGGTAGATATCAACATAGATTACG
>WFPU01000034.1 GCA_015487435.1 Sulfurimonas sp. | reverse complement strand
AGCTTAAATAGTTTTGCTAAAAATATCATTCCCTACCAAAAGTTTTTAAAAGAGGGTATGGAGTTTGTTAGTTTAATATTTTTATTGTTGTACACAGTTTTTATTTACCATTTTATAGTGGCTGTTAAAAGACGAACGAAGAGATAAGGGATAGAAATGCCAAATTTTGAAGATACAGAACCATTATTAAGTGCTAATACAAGGGAATATGTTGGTGATACTGCATTTTCGAATGATAAACTAGATAGAAGAAGATTAGCGGAACAGCTTACAGGATACTTAGAGCGATTAAATGATGGTTCAGTTTTGGCTATTGATGCTCCTTGGGGTGAAGGGAAGACTTGGTTTGGGCAAAACTGGAATAAACATTTACAAGATTTAGGGTATAGAACAATTTATATTGATGCATTTGAACAAGACTATATAGAAGATCCTTTTGTTCTTTTGAGTTCTGAAATTTTAGAGTTGATTGAAGAAGACTTCCTACAGGATAATCTTAAAAAAAATAGTATTGCCGTTGCAAAAGCTTTGCTCCCAACAATGGGAAAAATAGCTATTAATGCAGGTGGAAAATTTTTATTGGGGACAACAAATATCTCAGATGAAATTCGAGAAGTTTCTGAAAATGAAACTTCTCACTTTGCTGAATTAGCAAGTAGTTTTATAGAAGATAATCTAGAGTCATACTCTCAAGATAAAGTGGCGATGAAAGAATTCAAAAAAAACTTGGCTGACTTTGCAGATATACAAGATAAACCTATAGTGATTTTTATTGATGAACTAGACAGATGCAAACCGGATTTTGCAGTTAATGTAATTGAAAGAGTTAAACATTTTTTTGATGTTCCTAATGTTATTTTTGTTTTATTGCTCAATAGAGAACAACTAGAAAAGGCTGTCAAAGGAGTATATGGTCTTGAAACTGATGCTAGTGCATATTTGGGTAAGTTTGTAAACTTTTTCTTTTCCTTGCCTAAGCCATTATATGATGGAGTTAATTATGAGCAACGACAATTAGCATTCATAAATTTAACTATGAAAAAATATAAATTTAGGAGGGATAATGGTGAACATAACGGATTTACTGCGCATTTAAGACTTTGGGCTAAATATTTTAAAATGTCGTTGAGAGATATTGAAAAAGCAGTTGCTTTATACTCTTTTTCTGGTTTAACTGGAGAAGGAAACGGGATATTAATTTATTTGATATCACTAAAAATAAAAACTCCAAATCTCTATAAAAAGTTAGTAGTTGGTGATATCAAAGCGCATGAAGATGCAAAAAAAATGTTAGAAAAATTTATGGAGATTGATAATCAAGCTTATTTGAATTTTTTTATTACATGGCATGAAGCATACAAAACAAACTTTTCTAACATAAATGAAAGTTTTATAAATCAACTACCGTTTAGATATAGACACCAAGCAAGTTATGATCGGCTGTTTAAAGATTTTGCCAATCTAATTGATTTGAGCATAGACTAATGCAAAAAACATACAACACCATCAACCAAAATCAACTCCGTATAAAAGAGAGTTTATCTAAAAAGATAGCCAAAACAAGGCAGGTTGTTTTTTTAGAATCAGATATAGAAGAGTGGTTTAAAAAACTAGATAGTTATAACCGTTCAATTCTTGATACTCTACAAAATAAAGTTACTCCACTACTTAATCAAAGCTACAAAGATGAGCAAGAAGCAGACAGTAAGATAGCATACTCTTTCGGTTTGCTAGGTACCGAGATAGATAAGCTCATAAAATTATATGAAGATATAGAGTGTTTTTATGCTGATGATTTTAGCGAAGAGCAAGAGGTTATAGATGCTTTTGTCTCTATTTGTTCGGTGATGCTCAAAGAGTTACTTCTTTTACATGTATATATCAAAGATGCCCTGCAAAACACCCCCGAAGATGCAAAAATAGAGTATGCACCAGATATTCAAACGCAAATAGAGTTTATACAAAAATATCAAGCTAAATCTGTGCCAAACTCAAGCACTTCTGATTGGCTACTACCATTAGCAGCTGCTTTTGGAGTTGGATTTATGTTGGGAGGGGAGTAAAAGTATGAGATGCTATAGTTATAAAAAGAAAAATGTATGTGACTACCTTTTGAATATCTATAGTAGCGGACTACATCATAGTAATGCTTTAAGCGATGAGGAGATCGAGCAGATTATTCACAACATAGGTATCTTTCGCTTCAAAGGTTATCTTTATGCTTTTAGGGGAGAGATAGCCTCACACAGTATTGATGATGTTTTAACACTATACTATTTTGATAAATATTTAACACGCTATGTGATGGAGCTGACTACATCTGTGGAAACGATGCTAAAAACTCGTACGATAGAGCTGTGTTACAAATGGACGGAGAATCCATTTTTCTATCTGATACGAGAAAATCACAAATACGAGAATTTCCATATCAATAAACCAACACTCGAAAATTGGAAGTATAAAAAAGAAAAAGATGGAGAGAAACAAGACCATTATGCACACTATTGTCTTTATTACAAACAAACATATCACTTTGACACCAACAAGCAACACTACCTTCAACAGACCTGTATAGAACTGCATGAGGAGGTAAACTACCCACCATTTCACTATATGATTGAAAGTGCGACGCTTGGTGCGTTGATAACTTTCATCAAAAGTATCAAGATAGGTAAGTTTGATCTTCTCGGAGGTATAGCGAAAGAGATGGGTATCAACCCTAAAATCTTTAAGCATTATCTCGAGCGACTCAATGAAGTGCGCAACCGCGCTGCACATAGAGAGCGTCTTTTTAATCGTGGATATAGAAGTGTAAGAGCATTTGGAAATTACCATACTTTACGTAAGGCAATTGAACCTCACTGTTTTGCAGATGTTTATCTCTATCTCTACTTTATGACGGGGCATATCAATCAATATAGGGATTTTCAAGATTTTTTTGAAAAAGAGATTGATGTTTTGTTCCGTGAATATCAAACCGATAGACTGATAGAATTGGACTCTAAAGGGCTAAATAAGAGGATGGATGAAAAGAGATTTGATGTAATAAAAGGATTTATCTTAAAAGGTATGGGCATAAAAAAAGCCAGCCATAACAGAGTGACATAAAGTCCTCTGACAGAGGAGCTGGCGTTTGTGACGATACAATTGTAACAGTATACGGCTTAAGAAATAATAAACATTTGGATGTGAAACAAGCTATAATAAAGTACAAAAAATGAGGAGAGATGGTGAGTAAACATAAAGAGATAGTGTTTGAAGATGAAATAGTAGAGTATTTGACTTCACATGAGTGGGTGCAAGGGGAGTCAAGCGGATACAATAGAGAGTTGGCCCTTTATCCAGAAGATCTTTTATCTTACATAAAATCAACACAACAAGAGGCATATGAAAAGTTTGCTTCTCGTAATAAAACCAATACCGATGAACTCTTTTGTCAGTTTATAGCAAAAGAGTTAGATAAAAAAGGCTCTCTGTACTGCCTGCGACATGAACTCAAAAATATCAATGCCCGTTTCAAACTCACTCAATTTAAACCAGATCTCTACTCTGCAAAGCTCAATGAAAACTATGATAAAAATATTCTACGTGTAGTGCGTCAGGTATATTATTCTACACAAAATACAAACTCTATAGATTTGGTACTGTTTTTAAACGGCATCCCCTTAGCAACAATAGAGCTAAAAACAGACTTTACCCAAAATGTACACGATGCTATCAATCAGTACAAACGCGACAGAGTTCCAAAAGGTGAAAAACTTTTAGAGTTTAACAAGCGCGCATTGGTGCATTTTGCAGTGAGTACCGATGAAGTTTATATGACAACAAAACTCGATGGGCAAAAAACTTTCTTCTTGCCATTTAATAAAGGCAAGGATGGTGGAGCAGGCAATCCACCAAATCCAAATGGATATGCTACTTCGTATCTCTGGGAAGAGATTTTTTCTAAAGATGTATGGCTAAATATTTTTGCAAAGTATATTCATCTGCAAGTAAAATATGAAGAGGATTTTAGAGGAAGAAAGCAAAGACAAGAGACACTTATTTTCCCTAGATACCATCAGCTAGATGCTGTTTCAAAACTGCTTGACGATGCCAAAGAAAAAGGGTGCGGGCAAAAATATCTCATTCAACACAGTGCAGGGAGTGGAAAGTCCAACTCTATAGCTTGGCTCTCCCATCAACTCTCATCTTTGCATAATGATGAAAACAGAAGAATTTTTGATAGTGTGATAGTGATTACCGATAGAACAGTGCTAGATTCCCAACTGCAAGAGACTATTTCACAATTTGAGCATAAAGAGGGGGTAGTGGTTCGCATCAATCGTGAGATGGGTGAAGGTAGTAAGAGTGAGCAGTTAGCAGCTGCCTTAGAGGGTGGAGCTGCTATTATCATCGTAACTATACAGACTTTTCCATTTGTGCTCGATGCCATACGCAAAAGAGTAACACTCAAAGAGAGAAACTTTGCTATCATAGCAGATGAAGCACACTCAAGCCAAACAGGAAAAACAGCTAAGGAGCTTAAAGAGGTACTAGCAGTTGAGCAGATAAGTGAAGATGAGGAACTAAGTGCAGAGGATATACTCACTGCAACCTTAGAAGCTAGGACAAATAACAAAAATCTAAGCTACTTTGCTTTTACTGCTACTCCCAAGCCAAAAACCTTACAGATGTTTGGCTCGTTACCAAACCCAGACTTGCCGCCAAGTAAAGATAATACTCCAGAGCCGTTTCATCTTTACACGATGCAACAAGCGATAGAAGAGGGATTTATCTTGGATGTATTGGCATCTTACACTACTTACGATATGGCATATAAACTTGCAACTAGTGAAGATAAAGAGGTCGATACAAAAAAGGCAAAAACTCGTCTTGCAAAATGGGTACGACTACACCCTTACAACATCGCTCAGAAAGTGGAGATTATCATCGAGCATTTTAAAGAGCATATAGCACATCTTCTTGATGGTAAAGCAAAAGCAATGGTAGTAACGAGTGGAAGAAAAGAGGCAGTGAGATATAAACAGGCATTTGATGGCTACATACAAGAGCATGGTTATGAAAACTTGCGTGCCATGGTTGCATTTTCCGGCAAAGTGGAAGATGAAGGAGTGGAGCATACAGAAGTTTCAATGAATCCAGAACTAAAAGGGCGTGATATGCGCGATGCCTTTGACAGTGATGATTATCAGGTGATGATAGTGGCAAATAAGTTTCAAACAGGGTTTGATCAACCAAAACTTTGTGCAATGTATGTAGATAAAAAACTTCAAGGTGTCGAGGCTGTACAAACACTCTCAAGACTCAATCGAACATACCCAAATAAGAGTCAAGTTTTTATACTTGACTTTTATAACAAAGCTGAAGATATAAAAGAAGCTTTTGCTCCATACTACAAAAAAACAACACTAAGTGATGTAACTGATCCAAATATGATATTTGATTTACAACTCAAACTTGAAAATTATCATATATTTACTCCGCAGGAGGTGGAGCAGTTTGCACTTGCCTTTTTTGATCCAAATGGTACACAAGCAGCTAGAAGTGCAGCTGTAAAACCAGCAGCAGATAGGTTTAAAGGCAGATATAAAGAGGCTTTAGCGGAGTTGCAAACTGCCAAAGAAGCATTGAAGGGAGCGAAAGAGAATGGTGATACTAGTGGTACACATAATATTGAGATAGAGATAGGCAGAGCCAAAGAGAAAAAAGATGCCCTCGAGCTGTTTAAAAAGGATTTAGGTACATTTGTAAGGATGTATGAGTTTTTATCGCAGATAGTTGATTATGAGGATGCTGAGCTTGAAAAACTTAGTGTTTATGCAAGAGGGCTACTACCCAATTTAAAGGTACTTGATTTACAAGAAGATATTGACCTTAGTGCTGTTGAGATGACACACTTTTCATTCAAAAATAAAAAAGTGCAAAAAATCAACTTCAAAGATGGAACTCTTGATCCTGAAAATCCAGGAGAAGGAAAGTCAAAAGAGACAAAGACAGACCCTCTAAGTGTCATCATAGAAAAAATGAATGAACTTTTTTCAGGAGATCTCACAGATCAAGATAAAATAAACTATATTAACACCGTAAAAGATAAAGTGATGGAAAATGATGCTGTAATGCAACAACTTCAAACAAATTCAAAAGAACAAGCAATGCTTGGAGATTTTCCTGTAGCTGTTACAGATGCTATTATAGGTACAATGGATGCACACAATACCCTGGCAACTCAAGCATTGAGTGAAGATAAGATTCAACAAGGATTTGCTCAGTTGATACTTGATGTTATTTATAAAGAAATAAAGAATGATTATCAAAGATAGTTAATAACTATTGTAAACTTCTTTGTAAACTACTGTAAACTTTTCTGTAAAATGAAACTTTTTATTTTGTAAACTCAGCCTGCCACGAAGTTCGATACGTCGGTCATAGATAGGAATATGGCTAAAAAAAGGAAACGTGGAGAAAGTTTTTACACGCAATTTTTTTACTTCATTAGTGTTTGAGTTGACAAATTCACTGCTACAATAAACTTTTAAACCTTTCTCGTTCTTTGAATGAGACATTGACTATGCAAATGTAAAACGTATGGGTTGGTTAAGAAGTTTTCCTATATCTTCAAAACTACACTATACTAAAAATAGTGAAGCTCTTTTAGGGTAAAGTTTCCGGTTCTTTTTAAAGCCGCGAGGTTAGCATTTAGTTGTTAATTGCAGAGATGCATAAATCTAAAATAGCCTCAAGTCTATTGATACTTGATAGTCAGTTTATATGTTTTATGACGAAAAACCAAAAATAGAATGACTCAACACATACCTGTAATTTGAGACAGGAAAATTTTAAAAACAAAGACAAAACATGAGAGGAAGCGTATATCATCAAACTGCAAATCTTGTTAAAGTAATTTTCGCCGAAGGAGCGAAAAAAGAACAAAGGACAGATCCTACACATGAATACTATCAATGTATCGCCTCTTACGACACAATGGATACTTACAGGCGAGTATGGAACAATTTTTTCAACTATTTGCGCGAACATTGGAAAATAAAAAATTGTGAACTTATCGATACATTGCATGTAAAAGCCTATTTTGAGTATAAGATTGAATATTATCCCAGTAAGCAATATGCAGAAAAAATATCTTCGGCTTTAGGAAAATTGGAAATTGCACTCAATAAATATTCAAAAATGACCCATGAAAATCCAAAAACATATGATTTTAACATTCGTCAAAATATTTTAGACAATGCTAGAGATCTTAAAATGGTTGCTAATAATTACAAAAATAGAACTTATCGTATCCCTGAAATAATCATTAAACACCTTTCAACACCAGAACATCAACTTGCAGCATCAATCCAATTAGAAGGTGGTGCACGCGCAGAGGGTGTTTTACTAATAAAGCGACAACAACTTAAAGGTTACAAAACTGATACTATCACACAAACTAAAGTGAGTGTTATAGAGACAAAAGAAAAAGGTGGTAAGATTGGTGATGTCCTCATCTCAAATGTAACCTATAAAAAGCTTGAACAATATTTTATAGAAAATCAAAAAACTACTTTCAAATTGAAATATCAAAACTATGAAAATGATATTATTCAAGCCTGCCAAATTGTAGGAGAAAAATCAAATGGAAGTCATGGGTTTCGTTGGACATTCGCTCAAAATAGAGTCCGAGAATACCAAAAATACAGCTATACTTATGAACAAGCACTTCAAGGTGTTAGTTGGGAAATGAAACATTTTAGGGCTTCAATCACTGAACATTATTTAGGAATTTGAGTTGGTAATGTTACATCTTTTAAAAGTCGATACTCATTTTTATTGAGAAAAATGCTTATAAAGAAATTGAGCAAGCTTTCACCTACCATCCCTTTGCCTATAGGGGATTTAAAGAATGCAAAAATTACGATGATAAGGACTAGCCACCATAATTGCATTAATGGTGCTAAAACAACCGAAAAATCAACCATATTCTAATTATCATCTTTTTCAAGAAGTTTATCTGTTATATTTCTAGAGATTTTTTTCATTCTTTTATTAAATGTATCAGAGAACTCATCATCACAATAGGGTTCATGAATAACTAGGCCTAATTTTAAAAACTCGTTTTGTTGATAGAGAATCTTTAAGTAGCTCTCTATTAAGCCTATATCTGTACTTTTCCTATTGAGAGCTTTTTTAAATCTTTCAATAAATTGTTTTATCTCTTGCT
>WFPU01000033.1 GCA_015487435.1 Sulfurimonas sp. | reverse complement strand
CATTATTAGTAGTAAAATTATTAAATATTTAACTATTTTATTCATTATATTTTTCCTTTAAAATAAAAAATTCTATTAATAGCTATACTTTTTGAGTAGTATGCCTGAAGAAGTCCAAGCTCTGCATTTAAAACAAGAGATACCGCATCTAAGACCTCTATATATGTTGTAAGCCCCTCCCTATACCTAGCTTTAAGAACTTTTTGCATTTCATTAGCCGCATTGAGTTGTGCTTTTTTAGCTTCTATAGTTTTGTTATATCTTTTAATATCAATAATAATAGTATTTATCTCATCTTTTAGTGCTAATAATTTTGAGGCTTTTTGTGTTTGAGCTATCTGTGTAGAGATTTGTGCTTTTTGCTCCTCTGCTGTAGTCTTTCCACCACTATATATAGGAATATTTATAGATATTCCCATAAGTTTAGAATCATAACTATTAAGTGTGTCTAAGTAGCTGTAAGAGGCATATGCGTCAATAGAACCATAATGAGATACTTTAGCAGATTTATGAAGAAGAGAACTTTTTTCTATAATTTTATTATCAATTTTTATCTGCATATTGCTATCTAAAATATCTATCTCAACTAACTCATTTAGATTATATTCATTTTTAATAATATCGTATTCTAATTCAATATCACTTTCTATTTTCTCGTTCATATAGAGGGATAGAGTAGTTTTTGGTTTTTCATACGAAGCCTTAGCTATAGCTAAATCATCCTCTGCAATATAAACAGAGGACAAGAAACGACTTGCATCCGCATCTGTTTTTAATCCCTCTTTTACAAGAGCTTTTGCTTGGTTATAATAAGCTTTTTTTACTTCTAAATCTTTTTCTCGAACTTTTATTGCTTCTTTTTGTACTACCATAAGCAAATAAAGTGATTTTACTCTGTAAGCCATAAGCACTTTTGCTTCTTCAAGAGAAATAGTAGATATATCTTTATCTATTTTTGAAGCTTTAATTTTTAAAGAAGTTTTAGAGAAATCCCAAACTTTTTGTTTTACATTTACTCCAATACCCCATCCATCATCGTCAATTGTGTTAAAAGTTCCATTTGCTGGAAGTGTATAAGTTTGTATAGGGTTATATTCCCCATGAAAATTTAGCTGCGGTAAAAATTCTGAATAAGCTGAGTTGTAACTCTTTTGAGATTGTTTTATTTTAAGAGAAAGTGATTTTATATCTGGATGATTTAAAAGTGTTTCATCTATACTTTTTTTCATTGTAAGCATATTGGCATATAAGCAGTTTACAACTAATATTGATAAAATTATTTTTTTCACCATAAACCCTTGTTCTTTTATCTGTATTATTTCATACTCTTGTTAAGTCACTGTTAATATGAAAAAAATTAGAACAACTGCTTTTAAGCAATACAAGTTAATATATAAATAAAAAAATCATACTTTTATATCTAATTTGTAAGTCTCGTATCCATCTGGCTTCTCCTCTTCTTCATTTTCTTCATGTTCACTTCTAGCAGTTTCTCTATCAGCTTCATCTCTTTGGTGTTCACGATCTGGATCAACTTCGTGATTTTCTTCTGCTGGACGAACTTCTAAAACTTTTTCATCTTTTTCATTTGCAGCAGCTTGAGCTATCATATTTTGAAAATCTATACGGCTATTATGAGCATTTTGAATAGCTGATGCATTTGCTGTCATCTGATTTACAAAAATCGCATTACCTATTGGACCAATTGCCATGTTTAACTCCTCGTATCAACTTCAATGGTTTTGTATTTGTTATAAAGCACATTTGCACCATTTTGAATAGTAACTTCTCTCCTTGGGGTATAATCGACCAAATATTTATCTTTTGAAGTAGTTGTAAAATCTACACAAAGCCTTGCCGCCCCATTTATAACATTCGTTGGTATATTTTGCTTATCAGTTGTGATAAGAACATGGGTAGATGGTTGATCTCTTAAATGTAACCAAATATCCTTAGCTCTTGCATTCTTAAGGACAGAAACATTACCTTTTTCATTTTTCCCAAGCTGAACCTTATAACCTTCTATCCAAAACACTTCTATGGAATCATCTGCTTTAATCTTCTTATTTTTAAGTTGTTTTGGAAAAAGAAATTCTATTTTTGCTACATCTTTTGCATCTTTTATGATGTTTATAAAAAGCTCGTAATGATTTATTTTTGAACTTAGCGAGTCTTTTTGGATGTGCAAATTTTTTGCTTTTTGTTTTGCTTTTTTACTTTTTGTAAAGAAAAAATTAGAGATTGCGGAGGCTGAATTAAAACTTTTTTCTAGCTCTATTTTTATTTTTGAGCCATCATAATCTTCAAGTTCTAAAACTTTTGTATAAGGTTTTATTTTATGTAAAGATGCCAAAACTAAGTTTCCATAATGTTGTGATTTTTGTATCTCCTCTTGAAGCTTTTGTTCATCATCAAGATTTTTATAAAGCCTCTTTAATTTTGAAAGTTTTTTATTTATAAAGGATATTTTTTGTTTTTTTAGTGAAGCTAATTTTTGAGATGTTTCTTTTTCATGAACACTATATAAAAACTCCTCCACATCCTCAAGAGGATAATCTTTTGCAACAAAAGGAGCATTTGGTACATCTAAAAGTTTTTGTCCTACTCGAATTTCACGAAAAGATGAGTACAAATCAATATGTCTAAGCGCTTCAAGCACTATCTTTTGCTCATCTAAAATTATTATATTTGTATATTTGCCAGTAAACTCAAACTGCAAATATGTAATCTCTTCTTTATAAGCTGATGCCATTGAGGTTTTAAACCTTAGTATCTTATCTTCATTTAAAAGCTTCACATCTAAAATATTTGCACGATTAAATCTTTTTGATAAAACTACATCAAAAGGTGCGTTATAGACTTTACTTCTTGAGTATGATTCGCACTTAAACATTGATGAATTAGAACGCACCATATTAAAATATATCTCATTATTCTTACAAAAATCATGGTTGTTACATTTACGAGCTTCAAACGCAATTTTCACTATGGTATCACTAACTCTGTAAATTGCTGAGATTTTTTGGAATCTTTGTAAATATAGTGTTATCTGTTTTAAGTGTGAAAGTTTCATAAATATATTTTAGCTAAGTTTTGGATATACTTTGCAAAATATTATTAAAAAGATAACCATGGCTTTAAAACTATATATGGTCTCTTTGGGACCAGGAGATGTTGAACTACTTACCCTAAAAGCTTTAAATGCTTTTAGAGACTGTGATGCTATCTGTGTCCCAACAAAAAGCAAAGATAACAGTTTTACAAAATCAATAAGTCATAAAATTGTTACTGATGCTCTTGATTTTCTTGGCTGCACTAAAAAAATTATTCCTGTTTATTCACCAATGCAATTTAATAAGCAAGATTGGATAGATGAAGCTAACATTATTATAAAAGCTTCTAAGGAACACGGCTCCATATGCTTTGTAACACTTGGAGATGCTGCTATCTACTCAAGTATCTACTATCTTTTAGATATTATTAAACAAAAAGATTTATCTCTATATAAAAATTTTGAAGTTATTGCTGGGGTAACATCATTTAGTGCCGCCTCTGCAGTAGCAAAAAAAGCACTTTGCTTGGGTGATGAAGAGTTAATAATAAAACCTATAAATCCAAGAAATGATGTTAGAACTACCGAGATTTTAATGCGTCCTAAAATAGGGATGGACACTGAAAGATTAGGTGATGGAAATTTTTATACCTTTGAAAACATGTATCTTGATAACGAGATAATTACACCGTCTAAAATTAAAACCGTATCAAAATATATGACTCTATTTTTAAAATTTGCCAAAAGAGATTAACTCTTTTGGTAACTATTTTTTTATCTTACCATCTAGCTCATACTTGTCTAAATAACCGCGGGGAGTTAAAACCTTCCCATTTTTTGTTAGTTTAGTAGTTGAATTTCCAATAAGAAGTGTTGTAGACATATTAACATCTTTATTTTCCACACCAGCTTCTATAAGTTCTTTAGCAGTTGTAATTTTTATAGTCTTCTCATCTCTTCCTAAATCTCTAGCAATTATAACCACTCTGTGATCTTCAACAACTGATAGTTTTTCAAGCATTCCAATATATGGATCTAAACGACTTTTACTTTTCGGATTATAAATAGCTATAACAAAATCACACTCTAGTGAAAATTTAATTCTCTTTTGAATTAAATCTGCATCTGTTAGTCTATCTGAAAGTGAAATAAGACAAAAATCTTGCGAGAGAGGTGCTCCCACTTCAGACGCTAATGCTAATACAGATGAAATTCCAGGTAATGATATATATTCAATATTGCTCCAGTAATCATTTACATCAATTAATTCTACAACCAAAGAACCCATAGCGTAAACATTTGCATCTCCATTAGAAAGAAGTGCTACAGTTCTACCTTTTTTAGCTTCTTCAATCGCAAAAGATACACGCTCGATTTCTTTAGTCATTGGAGTTGTAAAAACTTCTTTATCTTTTAAAAGATTTGATAAATCTTTTGCATATTTTGTATAAGACACAATAAGGTCAGCTTTTTGTATCGCTTCTATCGCTTCATTTGTAAGATAGCGACTTCCACCTGCTCCAGTTGATACTAATGTTAATTTTCCCATATTATTCCTTCGTATAATATATTTATCAACCAAACCGTTAAAATATGGTTGTGTGTTCTTTAAGACTCATAGTTTTCACAAAGGCTAATGTCAAACATGTTTCTTTCCTTTCTGGACATTTGTACCAGCACATAAAACGTCTTGTATTAGTCTT
>WFPU01000032.1 GCA_015487435.1 Sulfurimonas sp. | reverse complement strand
ATTCTCTCATTTGTAAATTTGGGTTGTATCGTGCTACTATCATTATAATCTCCTTATATGCTTTTTATTTAAGCATTTTTATTTTTAAATTACTCAGAAATTATAATATGATTAATTTTTTTCTTCTGCCTCTTAGGTAGCACAAGAGATTTAAGTGTAAGTATCTTTCAGTAAAAAATTATCTTTAACAGAATATAATTTTACATTGCTACTTTAGTGGCAGACTTTTTTTTCTAAATAGCTTAAAATTCTTCTGTAAAAAAATAAAAATACAGGAGTTACATAATGAATAAAATCATTCTTTCAACTATCGTTTCCTCGGTGTTATTAGCAGGATCAATCTGTGCTGATTCATTTGCAACAAAAGATGCAACCATAAAGAGTGTGCATAATACAGTCTTAAACAATACAAAAGAAGATGCTATAAATAGCCAAGTTAAGCTAATTGATGAGGCCATAGAGTCATTAAACTTAACAACAAATGCTCTCAAAAATCTTGAAAACAATGACGGAAAAATGGCTAGAAAAAATATAGAATTAGCTTTAGGTAAACTTGAGGTAATACTCTCTGCAGAAAATGCACCAAAACTTCTTCCTATTGACAACGGAATGCGTATCACTAATTTTTTAGGATCAGCAGAGGATGTAAAAAAAATAGTTTCAGAAGTGAAAGAATTACTATCTGATAATAAAGTACAAGAAGCTAGATATCTTTTATCAACGCTTCAAAGTGAAATTAATATAACCGTTATTAGCTTGCCTTTAACAACATATCCTGATGCATTAAAATTAGCTTCAAAGTATATTTTAGAGGGAAAAAATGAAGAAGGGAAAAAAACATTAAAGTTAGCACTCAGTACATTTGCTGAAGAGAATCAAATTATCTCGTTACCACTAGCTAACACAACGCATTTTATTTCGCTTGCTTCAAATATTGCGAAAAAAGATAAAGAACTAGCACTAGAGTACCTTAAAGAAGCTAAAGACGCTTTAAACAAATCAGAAGCACTGGGTTACATAAGTGATAGTGCTATAACCTATAAAGAGTTACACGAGAAGATAGAAACTATAGAAAAAGAGATTAAAGGTCCAAATAAAGCAGAAAAGCTCTTTAAAAAGTTTAATGAAAAGCTAAAAGAGTTTAAGAGCAAAATGTTATCATAAAAAGAGAGTGCAATCGGTGAATTATTTATAAGAGGCTATCTTAATTAGCCTCTTATAATATTTTTGGAGGATAATTATGGTACAGATGATTAGTATATATAAAGAACATAAAAAGGATATAGAAAAATTTCTTTTGGACAATATTATCTATAATGCATCTACTATACTTACAGATGATTTTTTAAATAATTTTTTTAATATATT
The DNA here is from genome assembly GCA_015487435.1 of Sulfurimonas sp. Taxonomy (GTDB): domain Bacteria; phylum Campylobacterota; class Campylobacteria; order Campylobacterales; family Sulfurimonadaceae; genus Sulfurimonas. Next base: position 18,158 of record WFPU01000032.1, on the reverse strand, counting down.
TAAATCACTTCAAACACTTTATGTAACAGATGAAAATTATCAACAAACAAGAGCAAAACTATTTAGAAATAAAAAGGACACCACCTCATTACCAATAGACAGAATAGATGTTTTTAAAGAAAAAAATTTAAATAATGGAACTCATATTAGTAGTCCTTACATATCTATATCAACAGGAAGTACAGTTATTACGGTGATTAAAAATATCAATGGAAATTATCTAGTGATGAATTTTGAGTTGACTAAATTATTAGAAGAGATGGATTATGTCACACATGGACTTCTTTTTTCAAGGATAAATAAGTTAATGTATGCAACTATCGGGTATGGGCTATACCTCTTGTCGGCGATTTTAATTTTGTACTCCATTCTAACTTTTGGCTCATATATACTTTATAATACTACCACACTAATAGAAGCAATCTTTAAATCTATTGTCTCGCTCACACTGGGTTTAGCTATATTTGATTTAGGAAAGAACCTATTGGAGCATGAGGTAATATTTAGGGATGAAATAAAGAAAAACAACAGTAGCGAAATTTTTATAAAATTTTTAATTTCAATTATTATAGCTCTATCCATAGAAGCTTTAATATTTGTTTTCAAAGTAATACTTTCAAAAGAATATAGTGATATTATCTACACCTTATATCTCATAATAGGAGTTTCAATACTTATAGCATCACTGTCCCTATTTAGTAAATATACACGTGGTTAAAAATTTTAAAAATGCTGCTTTTGTGGCAAAAATATTTTTTTTGTAAGATTATTACATAAAATAATATATTTAGACAGCCGTACTTACGGCTGTTTTTTAAATTCAAAAAGAAGAATTTTACTAACTACATTCCCATGCCAGGCATACCCATTTGTGGAGGCATTCCTGCTCCTGCATCTACTGGTGCAGGGTTATTTTCAGGTATTTCAAATATTGCAGCTTCACTTGTTAGAAGTAATGATGAAACAGATGTTGCGTTAAGTAAGGCTACACGAGCAACTTTAAATGGGTCGATAATACCAGCTTCAAACATATCTACATATTCGCCAGTTGCAGCATTAAAACCTGTATTTTCATTTTGAGCTGATTCAACTGCATTTACAACAACACCAGTATCATAACCAGCATTAGCAGCAATTTGTTTAATTGGTGCTTTTACAGCACGAATAATGATTTCACAACCGATTTGCTGATCACCCTCTAATGAAAGATTTACTTTTGCAGCAGCACGAACAAGTGCGGCTCCACCGCCAATAACAATTCCCTCTTCAACAGCAGCTTTTGTAGCTGATAGTGCATCATCTACTCTATCTTTTTTCTCTTTCATCTCAGTCTCAGTTGCAGCACCAACTTTAATAACGGCTACACCTCCCGAAAGTTTTGCAAGACGCTCTTGAAGTTTCTCTTTGTCATACTCACTAGTTGTTGCATCTAGATGAGTTTTGATTTCAGAAACTCTTGCTTTAACAGCTTCTTCATTACCAGCACCATCAACAATTACTGTGTTATCTTTATCTATTACAACGCGCGCAGCTTGACCAAGTAAAGATATATCAGTGCCCTCTAAAGTATGTCCTGTCTCTTCAGAGATTACAGTTCCAGCTGTAAGTGTTGCAATATCTTGAAGCATAGCTTTTCTTCTATCGCCAAAACCAGGAGCTTTAACAGCAGAGATATTTAAAACACCACGAAGCTTATTAACAACTAATGTTGAGAGTGCTTCACCATCTACATCTTCAGCTATAATTAGAAGTGGACGAGAAGTTTTTTGAACTTGCTCTAAAACTGGAAGAAGATCTTTAAGTGAAGATATTTTAGAATCTGCTAATAAAATCCATGGATTTTCAATCTCAGCTATCATTTTATCAGTATTTGTAATAAAATAAGGGCTTAAATAACCACGGTCAAATTGCATACCCTCAACTACTTCTAACTCATCGCTTATACCTTTAGCTTCCTCAACAGTAATAACACCATCTTGACCAACTTTTTCCATTGCATCAGCAATCATATTGCCAATAGCTTCATCAGAGTTTGCAGATATAGTAGCAACTTGGGCAATTCCTTGTTTAGCATCTACTATTTTTGAAGATGCTTTTAAGTATTTTAAAATCTCTTCACAAGCTTTATCCATTCCACGCTTAACTTCAACTGGATTTGCTCCAGCAGTAATATTACGAAGACCTTCAGAAAAAATTGCATTTGCAAGGACAGTAGCAGTTGTAGTACCATCTCCCGCTTCATCAGCAGTGTTTGAAGCTACCTCTTTTACAAGTTGAGCTCCCATATCTTCTAGTTTATCCTTTAACTCAATCTCACGAGCTACAGACACACCATCTTTAGTAATTATAGGGGCACCATAACTTCTTTGAATAAGCACATTGCGACCACGAGGTCCCATAGTTACTTTTACTGCATCTGTTAGTTTTTCAACACCACGAGCCAAGCTATTTCTAGCATTATCTGAAAAAATTATCTCTTTTGCCATATATTAAATTCCTTAAATTTATTTCTGACATCTATTGATGTCAAGCTTAGTGCCTTGTCGGCTAACATAGATACTTATACTTTACTCAAGTATCGTTCTAATTAATGATTCCAAAAATATCATCAGTGTCTAGTACTAAATATTTAGTACCCTCAAATGAAACTTCATTACCAGCAAATTTAGAAAATAAAACTTTATTTCCAGATGATAATGTTTCAACTTCTTTACTCACAGCAACAACTTCACCATGCGATGGTTTCTCTGTCGCACTGTCTGGTATGATAATTCCAGATGCTGTTGTAGTTGCTTCTTCAGTTCTTTTTACTAAAACTCTATTACCTAATGGTTGAAAGTTCATATACATCCTTTATATTTTTATAGATGCGATAATAGCTAATTTAAGGTAAATAATTGGTAAATTAACCAATTAAATTAAAGATTATAATTAATAAACGTATTTAATAATTTGCATTATATCTATTTTTAAGCTTTAGATGGCTATAATTCCGACCTACAAAATGGATGTCAGGGTAGCTCAGCTGGTTAGAGCACTGGTCTCATAAGCCGGGGGTCGCGAGTTCAAGTCTCGCTTCTGACACCATCCTTTAACTTCGTAAACAGCAAGCTTTCAAAGAAATCTATAAAACACCAATTTACTTGAAAGATATGCGTAATATACTTTATCACATACTAATAATAACTTAATCTTATCTTTTTATTTACTTTTTCTAGCGATAAGTAAGGTAGAAATATCCATAGAAAAACTTTTTGTATAAAGCATCTCAAATCCAGCTGCTTCAAGTTCTTTTTGCATGTTTTCTACTGTTGAGAAATCTTCTATTGAATTTGGTAGATACTCATAAGCTTCTAAATTCTTAGAGATAAATCCACCAACTTTTGGTAGTATTTTATTTGTATAAAAGTTCATAACTTTTGAAGGCATTGAAGGATTTTCATTTTTCATAAATTCTAAAATCACAACTAAGCCACCAGTTTTTAAAATACGGTTAAATTCTGTAAGTGCAGTTTCACGCTCCATAACATTACGAATTCCATAAGTTATACTTAAAATATCAGCACATCCATCTTCAAGAGGAATCTCTGTAGCGGGAGCTATATGATAGTTAAATTTAGGATATTTTGCACGAGCCACATCTACCATCCCATTTGATGGATCAACTCCAACTATTTCACCAACAGCGATACCGTTAATTTCTGAGCGTTTTTTCCAAAAGTTCATCATATCACCAGTTCCACACGCTACATCAACGATTTTGTCCAAAGTATCATTAGCATAAAATTTATAGGCTAAATCACAAGCTTTTCTTCTCCATGATTTATCTACACCCATACTCATTACACGATTTGCTGTGTCATAAGTTGGTGCTATATCATCAAACATTGAAACAATTTTAGTCTGTTTTTCTGCTCTTTTTTTACCTTGGCTGCTCATAAACTAATATCCTTTTTGCTAGTTATTTCATCCACAAAATTATATCTTCTTTTTTTGCATTTAGCACATCAAATTTATCAGCTAAATGGAGATAATACAAATTAAAATTTGTAATATCTTTAGTCAATTTCATCATATTTTTAGTACCCTCAATCATTATATTTTTATAACCATCTATCATAGATAAATCATCTGATATTATCACTTTTCTATTTTTTACATTAAAAAGAGGTATAGTTTTATCAAACTCTTTTTGACGTGTATATATTAAAATATCTGGTGCTTTACCATCTACAAGTCTTGCATCTAGTATTGGTCTGTCTGAGCGAACTGTACCACCACCAATGACTAATAAATCACACACATCACGCATAGCATGTACATTTTTTCTTGACTTAAGTGTGCTTACCAATCCATCAGTTGAACCATCTAGTCTTTGTGCACACTTAAAAAATACAAATTTATCTTTTTTCCATAAGTTAAATGGTTCTAATAACTCATCACACTCTTGTTTTAAAATTCCAAACTCAGCATCATAATTAAAATCATTTTGATAACTATCATTTGAGCCTATATATATTTTTTTTATTTTTAATTCATTGATTAAATTAGCACATGCAGGTGTTTTTGCTACACTTGTACATGGCTCTAAAGTTGTGTAAATAGAACAATTTTGAAAAATATTATTATGATTTTTAATTAGATAGTTATGAATATCAGCAGAGATCTCTTTTTCTAAGATAATTTTATCATTTGTAAGTTTATAATATGCAGATTTTAATGCTTCAACTTCAGCATGAGGTAATCCAGCTTTTTGATGAGCTTCTACTGCTAAAAGTTCGCCATTTTCACCAACAACACAACAACCAACAGCTGGATTTGGATAAGTTAATCCTTGGTATTTCCAAGCCTCTTTTAGGGCAAGAGACATATAAAAATTAGAGTCTATTACCATTCAAAATAGGTCTTAGCTTTAATTACTTCACCAAAATCTACAGAGGTCTCTTCACCATCAACATCTATAAAAATTTTAGAGTTTTCAACTTTAGTTAAAACTCCTCTTACCTTAATTTTGCCATTTAAAAGTAAAGATACTTTTTCACCAAGCGAAAGATTATAGTGCTTAAGTTTAGTAAGTTTACGCTCAATTCCTGGACTACCAACTTCCATGCGATAATCGCCTGAAACAGGTGGTGTAACATCTAAAAGAGGGGATATTAAACGACTAAGTTCAGCACATGCATCAAGACTTATTGGTTTCCTTTTTAAATCTTCAAACTCGTTTGATACAACAGATATACGGTAAATTGTTTCATCAAACTCATTTACTGTTGAGATATCAAAAAGCTCCAAACCAACAGATTTTACAAATGAATTTATATCACTCTCAAGACTCATCTCTACCCTTTGATATCTTTTTAAATAGTTCTTCTATAGTTTGTGTTTGTTTAAGGTGTTCATCAAATTCAAAAACTAATCTCGGACAACGAAACCAACCTTGATCTTTTTTACAAAAATCTTCAACTATTGGACGAGCTTTTCTTAGTTGTTTTAAATATACCTTTTTTTCTTCATCACTAAAAAAGCTTGGGTCTATATATACCTTAGCATCATCGCGACCGCGAGAACATTTCACTTCAATAACATCTAATTCATGTAAACGATTGTCATTTAACTGACTTAATGCTTCTGGAATTAATTCCTGTAAAATAGAATCTGTCCTTTTTAGCTTTATTTGTGCTTCAGTCATTATATATTACAACGCTACCTTTTGTTCTACTCTTTTGAATGTTTCAATAACATCTCCAACTACAATATCATCATAACCTTTGATACCAACTCCACATTCATAACCATTACCAACTTCTTCAACATCATCTTTAAATCGTTTAAGTGAAGTAAGTTCACCCTCATAAATAACAACACCATCACGGATAACACGGACAAGTCCACCACGGATAAGACGGCCATCAACAACAACACAACCAGCAATCATACCTTTTGGTGTTTTGAAAGTATCTTTTACATCAGCTTGACCAGTATTCTCTTCATCATACTTAGTATCCATCATTCCTGTAAGCATAGCAGTTACATCATCTAAAAGTTGATAGATGATAGAGTAATTTCTAATCTCAATACCTCTTTGTTTAGCTAACGCTTTAACAGAACCAGTTGGACGAATATTGAATCCAAGTAATATACAGTTATCACTTGCACTTGCAAGTTCAACATCATTTTCTGTAATTCCACCAACACCAGTTGAGATTACATCAATTTTTACCTCTTCATTTCTAAGCTCAGATAAAGATGTTTTAAGAGCTTCAAGAGTACCATGAACATCAGTTTTAAGTACAACTTTAAGAGATTTTAATCTTCCTTCAGCAATCATAGTAGTCATATCTTCAAGAGTTGATTTAGTTGAATGAGAAAGTTCTTTATGTCTATCATACTCATGTCTTTTTAGAGCGTATGCTTTAGCTTCTTTGTCATTATTCATAACTGTCATAACTTCACCAGAGGCTGGAACTTCACTTAAACCTGCAACTTGAGCTGTATGACTTGGAAGTAAGGTTTTAACTTGTTTGTTGTTTTCATCTATAAGTGCTTTTACACGTCCATAAGCTGAACCACAAACAACATAATCTCCAATTTTCAAAGTACCATTTTGAACAATTACTGTAGCAACTGGTCCACGACCTTTTTCTAGTGATGCTTCAACAACAGATGCTTTTGCAAGTGCATTTACATTTGCTTTTAGCTCTAACACATCAGCTATAAGAAGGATATTTTCTAATAAATCATCAATACCCATTCCAGATTTTGCAGAAACAGGAATAAATTCTATATCTCCACCCCAATCAGCTGGGTTCATTCCATGTTCAGCCATTTGACCTTTAACCATATCTGGTTGAGCTGTTTCTTTATCCATTTTGTTTAAAGCAACAATAATTGGTTTACCAGAATCTTTAGCTAATTTGATAACTTCCTCAGTTTGAGGTTTTACACCATCATCAGCAGCAATAACAATAATAATAATATCTGTAATATCTGTACCTCGTTGACGCATATGGGAAAAAGCTGCGTGACCAGGAGTATCTATAAATGTGATAGGGTTACCATTTTGCTCAATTGTGTATGCGCCAATATGTTGAGTAATTCCACCAGCTTCACTCTCGGTTACTTTTGCTTTACGAATAGCATCCAAAAGAGATGTCTTACCATGATCAACATGACCCATAATAGTTATAATAGGAGCTCTTGGTGTAGCATCTGGATCATCTTCTATATCTTTTACTTCATGTGTAAACTCATCTTTAGGATCTATTATAGTAACTTCAACACCAAACTCTTCTGAAAGAATTTCAATTTCATCATTTCCTAAGAAGTCATTTTTAGTCATCATCATACCAAGATCAAATAATACTTTGATAATTTCACCCATTGGTCTTTTTAGTTTTTCAGCAAACTCATAAACGCGAATATCTTCAGGAATCTCTACATGAGTTACTATTTCATCTTCTTGTGTTATTTTTGCATATTTTTTACGCTTATCACGAGATACTTTTCTACCACGATTAGCATTCCTACCCTTATTGGCATTTCTACCAGCTGGTTTTGGTGCACGTGGTTTTCTTGGCTCTTCAACAGGAAGAGGAGCTCTCTCTGTAGAATTTAAGTCAAGAAGAGTAACTTGATCATCCATATCCATAGATACGTCACTCATAGAACCACCAAAGATATCAATTCTTCTACCTTGCTCTTGCTTTTTAGCAGAAGCTGAGCTTGATCTAGATTTTTTCTTTTGTGCCAACTCTTCCAAAACTTCAGCACTCATTTTTCCATATGAAGATACAGATGCTTGCTTAGATGGCATAGAGTAGTTTTCTTCTATTTTTGGTTTCTTCTTCTTAACAATTTTAAGCCCACCAAGCTTTCTTTTTGGAACTTGAACAGTTTTTATAGATGCTGTAGCCCTACTTTTTTTAGGTGTCTCTTCTACTTTTTCAGTTTTTTCAGAAACTTTTTCTTTTTTTGATATCTCTTCTGGAGCAGATTTTTTAATTTCTACTTCTATTTTTTCAGTTTTTTCAGATGTAATTTCAGCTTTAGTTTCAAGTTCTTTATCGCTTTTTACCTCTACTTTAGCTTCTACTTTTAGCTCTTCTTTAGCTTCTTTTTTAGGAGTATCACTTTTTTTAGTCTTAACTGGTTTAGGTTCCTCTTTTTTAGGTGTAGGAACTTCCCCGTTCATTATATAGTTTGCTATTTGTTCAGCTTGTTCCATGCTTATTGTACTTTGAGCAGATTTAACTTCTATACCCATCTCTGTTGCTTTATTTATAACATCTTTTGAAGCTATACCCATTTCTGTTGCAACTTCGTGTACTCTAACTTTATCTATCATCAGTGATGATCTCCTTTAGTTTATTCATAAGTTTTTCTTTATCGCCACTTTTACATTGACGCATGAGTGCTTTTAATAATTTTTTTTCATCACTTAAGCAATTATCACACAAGTAAAAAGTTCTACCATTTCCATCAAAGGGTTTCAATATGCCATCTACGCATTGAAATCTTTGCATATCGCTTTGAATATTTCTACCTCTACATGAGATACACATTCTAACTATCTGGTGCAAATTTTTCGCCATTATATCTAAATCTTACTTTATTTAATAGGCTAACGCTCTATTATTAGTCCATTGTTATCAAAATCCAATGTTTTAACCATAAAATCTGGAAACTTTTGCTTTAATTTGTTTGAAATCATTGCAGCATCTTCATCATATACCATATTAAAAAATGTAGAACCGCTCCCTGAGAGCGTACTCATTAATACTCCGCTTTCATATGCTACTTTTTGAACATTAAAAAGTTCCGGTAATATTTTCATCCTAGCTTTTTGATGAAACCTATCATGGGAAGCTAACTTTAGCATCTCCCAGTCTTCATTAAAAAATGCAGCTACACTTAGAGCTGTGTGTGAAAGATTATAAACTGCATTATCTTTTGAATATGACTTAGGTAATACTGTTCGTGAACGAGATGTATTCATCTGCTTGTTTGGTATTACAACTATAGCTTTTATATACTCTGGCAGATGTTTTTTTTGTGAAAATACTTTATTTTTTTCAACTGTAGCTGCATTAAACCCACCCATAACTGCTGGAGTGATATTATCAGGATGATTTTCATAAACAAGTGCATGATTTAAAATTCGTCTTTTTGAAACTCTAATACCTGCCGCTTCATGAGCCGAAGCAATTGCAGCTACTATTACGGCAGATGAACTTCCAAGCCCTCTTGACATTGGAATTTGATTATAAAAAGTAAATTTATAGTTTTGTACTTTATTTGTTAATCTTTTATAATGATCATTAAATATCCCAACAAAAAGATTATTTCCTTTTAGACGGGGATTATTTTCACCCTCACCTTTTATAGATACACTAAAAAATTTTGATGTATGAAATTCCACACGATTCCTAAGGTCAACTGCTAAACCTAAAGAATCAAAACCTGGACCTAGGTTTGCACTTGTTGCTGGTACACTTATTGTCATTAAAGACCTTTATTTAAACAGCACTAATACCATATAGTGGAGCCGTTTTATTTGTAAACTCACTATAATCAAGCACATCTGGAAGTTTAAAACTACTCTGTGGCGCTATTTCTAATTTTTGAGTTTTTATTTCTGATGAAATATTAACAAAAAAGAGCTTTCCTATCGCTTTTATTGGTTGATTGTTATTAAAATAAAAAGCATTTGTTGCAAAAAGTGGTATATCTTTTAAAATAGATAACGATTTTAAAAATATATATGCTATTTTTATTGCCATAAAACTTCCAGGACCATTTGCATAAAAAATATTTTTTATCTCATAGTTAGCTAAAATTTCTTTAAATATTTTTGGTAAAATCTCTGATGTTTTTTTATCACTTTGTACTATATCTATCAGTTTTTTATCTTTATATATTCCAATAAGAATTGGAGATGACAAAGTGATACAAACGATATCAACGCTCTTATGCATATGCTTTTTCAAGCTCCATTGTTTTTTCATCAACTAGCTCAATAACCTCATAATTTTCAGGATTTTCAAGTAGTTCTAATGTAAGCTTATGATTTAAGTCATGGCTTCCGGCCATCGCTTCATAGTTACCTATAAAATTCATCCCAATTAATGACATATCGCCAATAGCATCTAAAATTTTATGACGAACAAATTCGTCTGAGTATCTTAATCCCTCTGCATTTAAAACTTTTTTATCATCAAGAACCACTGCATTTTCCAATGATCCACCTAAAGCTAAACCTTTTGAGCGTAGATATTGCACTTCATGTAAAAAGCCAAATGTTCTAGCACGAGATATCTCTTCTTTATATGATTGCTTTGTAAAATGTAAAGTATATTCTTGTTGTTTAATAACTGGATGTGGAAACTTAATAGTAAAATCGTATTTCAAATTTTCAGATGGAGAAAGTTTTACATACTTTTCACCCTCTTGAATTATAACATCCTTTTTAATACGCATTATTTTTTTAGGTTGATCTAACTCTACAAGTTCTGCTTCATCTAAAAGCATACAAAAACTTGCACTACTACCATCCATAACAGGAACTTCATCTGCATCTACTATTATTTTTAAATTATCAATTCCATAAGCATAAACTGCTGATAACATATGTTCAATTGTGGAGATTACAAAACCATCTTTTCCTATCACTGTAGCCATCTTTGTATCAACTACATTTTCAGGAATAAGGGGTATAGCTACATCTACATCACTACGATAAAACACAATTCCGCTGTTTGATTCAAGAGGTTCTATACGAAGCTTAACTGGCGAACCTTTATGTAAACCTATACCAATAAGCTCTACACTTTTTTTAATAGTACTTTGATACATTTATATCTCCTTTACAAAAGAAATGCACCTCAAGGGTATAATAAATTTTTTTGTAAATTCCATTCACAAAAGCTACACCTATTGGCGAAAATAATTTCATTAACTATTTCCATCTATAATTTTTTTAGCACTCTTTATTATATCAGTTATATTTAGTTTTATCCAGGTACTATCCATCCATTCTGCTGGACGAACTTCAATACCTTGAACTAATACTCCGAAGTGTAGATGGTCACCCATAGCGTAACCACTTTTTCCAGTACGAGCTATCACTTTTTTTGCATTTAAATAATCACCAGAATTTACATTTACACTTGAGCAATGACCATATAGTGTGTATAGACCTAATCCATGGTAAAGTATAGGCATATTACCATATAAACCATTGAAGTCTGAATACACAACATCCCCACCATTTTGCGGAATAATTTCCGCCATTGCATTACTAGCTAAATCAAGTCCTAAATGATATGATTCACTAATATAATCTCCTTTATAAAGATATTTTCTATGATCGCCAAATGTTGCTACAACTTGTGCATTTTTTAATGGGAACATCTTATTAATTTTAAATTTACTTATCATCTCATTTTTTGATACTTTTGAAGTTATCTCATGTATAAGCTTTTCATTTTTAGCACGGACATCCTCATTTATTATTTTAAATTGCTCAAGTCGGTTTTCAACACCTTGTGTCTCTACAAACTCTTCTGCAAGTTCAGCAATTTTACCATTTAAAAATTTATCACTAATTTTTATACGAGATATTTTATAATTTTTTTGCTTTAAATATAATGGAATATAGCTTTTAGATACATTTTGAGCATAATCACTTGCAATTATTGTAGCTTTAAAACCATCATTATTTACAGGCCATGCTAACAATGATATATAATAACCCTCTTTATAAAAGGGTTGTGCTATAAACTTTTTATCATAATTAGTTTGAATATATATATCTTTTAAGTTTTCATCGTTAACTTTAAATATAACTACTGCTGAACCACCCTTATTAATTTTGTAAGAATGAGCGATAGTAACAAGTTCAGGACGACGTTTATCTATAATTAATTCAAACTCTTGCACAGAACTATTTCCACTTAAAAAGTTCCACTTACTTGCATCATTAGCTTCTACAATAACCTTAACAACTTTATCTTTCATCGCATAAGCACTTCTAGGAGGTTCAACCTCTATATCAACACTATTTTTTAAAACAAGAGGTCTCTCAGAATAAAGTGTTTTTTCTCCAGCTGAACTTTGAAGTATAACTCTGTATGATTTTATCCCACTAGCATCTTCTATTTTAAGTTTTAACGGTTTTTTTAAATTCCAATAACCGTTTGTATCAAGAGTGATATTTGGCATATCTCTCTCAAAAAGTACTGAGTTATAAAGATAAACTCCGCCAGCAATTATTAACGCAAATACAAATAAAATACCAAATGATGAACTTTTTTTTCTTCTCAACTACATATCCTCTTTTATTATCTCTTTATTTTTATATAATACAATTACACTTTTAACAGTTGGTAAACTTAAGGCTTCTCCAACTACTGAATGTGCATCTGCTATCTTAGCACCACTAGAAGATAAATCGTTATCATCTAGTTCAAAGACAGCTAAACTTCCATCTTTTATAAGCTTTATTTTATTTAACAAAATTATTTTTAATCTCAAAGTTGCTAAGGATTGGTAATTTAGTAAATTTTCATTACATAAATTTACCTCTGCTTTAGCTCTATGTAATTCCTCTGCCATAGCAAATATTGTGCCATTTACAGCTTTTGTAAAGCCACTTGTAGAATCTATTAAACCAGCATACAAAGAGGTAGCCATCTTAATATTTAAGTTGATATTTTTACTTTTAAAATATTCAAAAAGTTTTATACAACTACCAACTTCAACTACATAATCAGCAGAAGAAGGATATGAAGTTTTTAACTTATCTATCCATGGAATAAAATTTAAATTTAGATCAAAATCAAATTTTGAACAATAAAATGAAACCTTTTTATGTAAAGTCAAAAAATAAGTGTATAAAGCACTACCGCAAGATAGCGCATCTACAGTAGGATTATCTTTTAAAATTATAACTATATGTTTAGTGGATTCTTCTTTAAAATTTTCTAACATTCGAAATTATACTAGATTTTCTTTTTATTCGTCTTATACACCATAGCCAACACTTCGGCAACAGCGACAAACAAAGCTTCAGGTATAGTTCTCTCTAGCTCTACTTCTGCGTATAGACTTCGTGCCAATGGTGGATTTTGAATTATTTGTACACTGTTTTCTCTAGCTACTTTTTTTATTTGTTGAGCTAAATTATCTTTTCCTTTTGCAACTAAAATAGGTGCACCTTTTGACTCTTCATATTTTAAAGCTACTGCATAATGGGTAGGATTTGTTATGATAACATCCGCATTCGGTACTTCACTCATCATTCTATTTTTAGATATCTCCATCTGCTTTTGTCTGATTTTAGCTTTAATTAATGGATCACCCTCCATATTTTTCATCTCATCTTTTACTTCTTGTACACTCATTTTAAGACCATCAAAGTATTGTTTTCTAACAATAATAATATCAATAACTGCAAAAACAAAAATAATAAATAACATAACCAATGATAAGATTATCGCTTTATCTCTAAGCCATTCAAGTTGATCACCTAAACCAAATAAAGCAACAGTAGGTAATTCTTCTATGTAAAAAAAGAAAAATAAAAAACCAATACCAAGAGTAGTAAAACTTTTAAAAGTAATTTTCACGCCCTCTATCAGTTTTTTCATACTAACAAGATTTTTCATACCTTTTATTGGATCTAATTTATTTAATTTTGGTTGAATAGCATCTGTTGTAAATAAAAATCCAAATTGTGAAATAGCTGCAACAACTCCAGCAACTGCAATCGCTATTGCAATTGGTAAAATAATGAATAAAAATTCACGAATAGTTATGATAGCAATATCAATCATCAACGCTTTATCAAAATGAACACCTATTAGAGAAAAATAATATTTAAAAAGAAAAATCATATGTGATGACATATAAGGAAACAACATCAAAAAGGAAAGGATTGCTATAAAAAGAGTGATTACACCAGAAGCATCTTGAGATTTAGGGACATTCCCCTCTTTCCTGGCATCTTGAATTTTCTTATCGGTGGGTTCTTCGGTTTTTTCCTGATCATCAGCCATTATTTATCACTTTTAGTTTCATTTTTTATTTGCCATCTCTTTAGCAAAGTCATGTATCTCTGCATCAAAATACAATAATAAGCTATATATCTCATCTTGCATGTTTTCATATTTTACCTTATTTATAATTCTTTCATAATGAAATATTCTATTTCTAAATTTTATTATATGATTTAATCATTTATCTACTCTTTTTTTAACAATATCAAGAGAAGTTTTTGATGTATCAAGTAGAGTTATATTTTTGTATCCATCGTTAAGTAAGTTATCAACAAAGTAAGAGGCTCCACAACCAACATCAATAATATTTGCATCAATTTTTGTATATTTTTTTATATATACCATAGATTTATTTGGTGAAATTTGATGCCAAAATACCTGAGTATAATCAGCAGTTTTTAATATAGTATCTCAATGTGCTTTTCTTAACTCCGAAAATACTATTTTAGTAGCTTTAGTAGCTTTAAATGTAGCACCTTTTGTAGTTTTAGCAGTTGTATAATGCGTATGCCCTGTGCAAACCACATCTTTAAAACCAGCCTTTTGGATTAGCTCTATAAGTTCACCTTCTTTCATAGTTCCAGCTACACAGTTTGCCCAGTCCTCTTCACCATCATTTGAACAACAAGAACTCTGCTCTATATTACAAGATGATGGTTCTGAAATATCTATCATATCTGCAAAAAATATTTTACCATCTGGTTTTAATAAACGATAAATCTCTGCAAAAACAGACTCTTTACACGAGGTAAGATTTATAGCACCATTTGATATAACAATATCTACGCATTCATCTTCTAAATCAATATTATCAAAACTATTTTCTAATATCTTTACATTTTTCGCATTTATCTCTTTTGCATGTTTAGATGCAATTTCTACCATTTTTGGAGTAATATCTACACCAAAAACTTTTCCTTCATCTCCAACTAACAAAGAGCTTACAAGTATATCGACACCAGCACCACAGCCAAGATCTAAAACAGTATCGCCTTTTTTAATCTCTGCTTTTTCAAAAGGATTTCCAACTGCTGCACAAAATTCCCATACTTTAGAGTCAATAACATCTATCCACTCTTGTTTATATCCATGTGCCTTTGCATTTACCAAGCCTTTATCCCAACCAAAATCTTTTTTAGGATTTTGTGCTAACTCTGTATATAAATCTATAATTTGCGTATTGTCAGCCATAACTACTCCTCTGTCTTTTCATAATAAGGTTTAGAATCGGATGAACAAGCACCAGTAGAACAACTGCTTGCAGTTGGAGCAGATCCAAAAAATCTATTTCCCCATTGAGGAAATGACAACATAATAACAGTGAAAATTGTGACTGTTGCCAAAAACTTTTTACTTGAAAAAAAACTTTCATCTTCACAATCACACTCTATATTTTTACTCGGTTTGAGCTTGTCATACCACGCATAGAGAAGTACCAAAACTGTAAAAATCACCAAGTAATTATGATAAGGTGCAAGCCATGAAAATGAAGAAGCAAGAGAGCTAGACCCAGCCAACACTGCTAAAACAGGTGTTACACAACACAGAGATGCTGCTAGTGTTGCTCCTATGATTGTTAGTATATTTTTATTTACCATAAATTTTTCCTTAGTAAGTTTAAATTAGTTAGCTAAATTGCTAAATATCTTTAGAAGTCTATACCTTTAGCTCTTAAAATAAAGTTAATTGTCTAAATTGCTAAATAGACTTGACAAAATAAAATTAATGATGTAAAATTTTTATCAGTAATTTAGCAATTAAGCTAAATAGCTATGGTTGTCTTAAAAAAGACTTTCTTTGATACATACAGAATGTATCTCAACATAAAGGATATGTTATGATGGATAGCATGATGAAAAAAGGTAAAGGTATGTGTGACTCGATGATGAGTGATATGGGAGGAATGGATGCTATGATGGCAAAAGGAAAATCAATGTGTGATGATATGATGGGTGCTAATGATAACTCCTCATCTAATGACAATGGTTCTTCATGCTCTAGTAGCAGTGATGCTAGTTCTTGCAGTAAAGATGCAGCACCAAAAAAAGATGATGAGTGTTGCAGTGACGGCTCTTGCGAACTATAAATAAAAAGAACTCTACAGCTCTTTTTATCATGAGGAAAAAACTATGATGGAACAATGTAAGAAGATGTGTAAAAGCATGTCTATAGAAGAAAAACGTGAATGTGTATCAAAGATGATGCCAAACTGTTTAGACTCAGTTTTATCTGCTCTTGATGATAAAGAGAGTCAGGATTTTGCAAAAGATATGAAAAGTAAACTTAATAGTGTACTTGATAAATATATGATAGAGTACTCAATATAATTTCAATAAAAAAAGTTAAAAAGTTTTTTAAACACAAA
Organism: Sulfurimonas sp.; assembly: GCA_015487435.1. Taxonomy (GTDB): domain Bacteria; phylum Campylobacterota; class Campylobacteria; order Campylobacterales; family Sulfurimonadaceae; genus Sulfurimonas. The sequence goes on along the minus strand of WFPU01000032.1, from coordinate 1,739 downwards.
GGAGAATGTAATGGGACCTGAATATTTTTTTATGAATGGGATGTGGATTTTTCCATTTGTTGGTATAGGCGTAATGCTTGTAATGATGTTTTTCGTATTTAATCGTGGCAATTTTAAGAATATGTACAGTGATGAGAAATCAGATTCGCCCTTAGATATTTTAAAAAAACGATATGCAAAAGGTGAAATTACAAAAGAAGAATTTGAAGAAATAAAAAAAGATCTGTAAAAGCATGTCTACAGAAGAAAAATGTGGATGTATATCTGTTCTTGATGATAAAGAGAGTTAGAATTTTGCAAAAGATATGAGAAATAGTGTACTTGATAAATATCTGATAAAGGATTAGATATACTTTCAATAGAAAAATTAAGGAAATTTACACCATGCTGAATATGGACAAAAAGATAAAGATTTTTAAAGCACTAGGTAATGAGACAAGATTTAAAATTTTTAAAAATATTTTTAGTGGTGGTTATGCTTGTTCTATTGATAACACAAAACCAAAAGATGACATAATCGCTCAAGCCACTTGTGTTACAAGTATAGCAGAGCATTTTGATTTTGCACTCCCTACTATATCACGACATCTTAAAGAACTAAAAGATGCGAAAATAATCATTATGACCAAAAGTAAAAATAAGATTTATATAGAACCGAATATTGAAACTATGAAAGAGATAGCAGGATGTTTTGAAACATTAGTGAAAGAGTATGAAGATGGTGTTGTCTACCAGTATGACAACACCAAATAAATAATATTTTAAACTATATCATAAATTGAGAGATTTATCTAATCTTTCCTCAAAGTGAATCGTAGAGTGGTAACTCTTATAAAATTTTACTTCATCTTCTAAACTAAACCATTATCTTTTATATAGGACTTAATACCTATAACCAGCTTTACAATCTCTCTAAAATACTCTAATGAAATTTTTATTCCATCTATGATTTCATCTTGATTATCCGGATATTCATGTGTTAATTTATTTCTAATCTCTCTATAATCAAGCCATCTATCAGAACTTTTAATGATTTCTAATTTTTCCAATTTATCTAGGACATCTAACATTGACATATTGTCTTTATATTCCAAGAGAGACCTTAACAACTCTTTAAAAAGCTTTTCACCCATATAGTCTTGTAACTTTACAAATCTGTATATAAAAGCATCTATTGTTTTTACATTCTCTTTATCATCAAAAACATCTTTATTTAAATCTATATTTTTTATATCTTCACAAGTTGCATTTGCTCTTTTTAGATGCAAATCTACTGTCTCAAGCATCTCAATTAACATAGTTCAATCCCATTTTCTAAAGCAGTTTTAAATATTGGCATATCTTGTTTTGATGGAGATTTAACAACCAAGTCAATCTTTCTTTGTGTTGCATTTTTGTATAGTTTTTTTAAAAAGAGCATCTGATTCTTCAAAGGGATTTCTGCTTTAGAGTCAATAAACAGGTCAATATCTCCACCTTTTTTACTATCATCAACTCTACTTCCAAAAAGGTAAATTTTAAAATCAGTAAAATATTCTTGTGAATAATTGATTATCAATTTTTTAATATTTTCATCAAGTCTCATGAAATTCCTTCGTATAATATATTTATCAACCAAACCGTTAAAATATGGTTGTGTGTTCTTTAAGACTCATAGTTTTCACAAAGGCTAATGTCAAACATGTTTCTTTCCTTTCTGGACATTTGTACCAGCACATAAAACGTCTTGTATTAGTCTT
>WFPU01000031.1 GCA_015487435.1 Sulfurimonas sp. | reverse complement strand
GATGGTAAAAGTGTGAATAAGAGTTTTGTAGATACTAGAAAAGAACTCAACTATACAATCCCAAGTTATGAAAAGATGGTAAAAGAGATGATTGAGTTTATTAAAAATAATCCAAATTTATATAAACAATATTTGAGGTATATTCATGGGTAAAAAGATTCTCATTGTAACAGAGTATTTTTACCCAGAAGAGTTTAAAATTAATGAGATTGCCGATGCTTGGAGTGAAAAGGGCTATGAAGTAGATATCCTCACGCAAACTCCGACCTATCCTTTTGGTGAAGTTTTTGATGGTTATAAAAATAGATGGTTTTATAAAGACAACTATCACGGGATGACTGTTTATCGTGTAAAAGCAGTTGCCGGTTACAAGACAAGTCTATTTAAAAAGCTTCTGAAGTATTTTACTTTTATGATTTTGGGAAGTTTTGTTGCTTTGAAAATAGGAAAAAAGTATGATTATGTTTTTGGGTTTGATGTTGGAGCACTTACAGGAATGGTTCCGGCAGTTTTGTTGCAAAAGTTTTATGGTAAGCCTGTGACATTGTGGGTACAAGATGTTTGGCCGGACAGCGTTTATGCTTATGGATTTAAGAAAAGAAAGTTTTTAGAGTCTATTTTAGATGGTTTTGTGAAGTTTGTTTATAAAAACAGTTCAGCTCTTGCCGTTTCGGGAAAAGGCTTTGTTAAGAGAGTGCAACCATATGTTGAGGATGACAAAAAGATAGAGTATTTTCCTAATTGGGCGGATAAACTGGATGAAGATTTAACACCCTTTAAATTTTCACAAAATGAGAAAGTACACTTTACCTTTGCAGGCAATATCGGTACAGTACAAAATCTTGACAACATCATTAAAGCATTTGACAGCTTGGAAAATGCCGATATGCAAAAGGCGCAATTAAATATTATCGGAGATGGGTCCTATTTAAAAACACTTCAAGAACTTGTCAAAAAGTCAAATTTTCAAAATATAGTTTTTTGGGGAAGAAAACCAAGAGATGAGATGTCAAGATATTTGAAAGCAAGTGATTTTTTAATAGTTTCATTAGTCAATAAACCTATTTTTTCGTTAACAGTTCCTGCTAAAACACAAACCTACATTGCAGCTAAAAAACCTATTTTAGCCATACTTAACGGAGATGCGGCAGAAATTGTTACCGATAATGTCTTAGGATATAGTGCAGATCCTGATAATATTGAAGAAATAAAAGATGTATTTCAAAAAGCAATATACACATCCAAAGAAGAACTAGAGCAATTTATGCATAATTGTGAGAGTTTAACAGAGAATGTATTTAATAAAGAAAAAATTATTGATGGTTTACTTAATTTAACAGTAAGTAGTGGAAAATGAAATCTTTATTACTTACAGGTGCAAAAGGTTTTGTGGGGAGTTATTTTAGAGATAAATATACTGCTAAATATAATATGAAAACATTTTCATTTTTGCAAGATGATTTTGAATCTTTAGATATAGAGAATATTGATGTTATAGTGCATCTCTCAGCTTTAGTACATCAGATGGGTGGAGCAGATGAAGAAGAGTATGAGAGAGTTAATGTTACGCAGACTTTAGATTTGGCGCGTAAAGCGAAAGAGAGTGGCGTGAAGCATTTTGTTTTTATGAGTACAGTAAAAGTCTATGGTGAAGAGACGGATGTGGCTTATAGTGAAACTACTGAATGTAAACCGGAAGATGAGTATGGAAAGAGTAAACTAAAAGCTGAGAGAGAACTCTTAAAACTTGAAAGTGATGCATTTAAAGTCTCTATCATAAGAACGCCGATTGTTTATGGGTATGGTGTAAAAGCAAATATTAAAAACTTGATTGGCTTAGTGCAAAAAGTCTCTGTTTTACCTTTTGGAGGGATTCAGAACAGAAGAAGTATGGTTTATGTCGGTAATCTTTGTCATATGATGGACGTCATCATTCAACAAGAGGCGAATGGTCTGTTCTTAGCTTCCGATGACAGAGCAGTCTCAACGACAGAACTCATAGAGTTAAT
>WFPU01000030.1 GCA_015487435.1 Sulfurimonas sp. | reverse complement strand
GTTCTATATGGAATCAGAAATAATTTTTAGTATTATAGGTATTTTTATTTTAATAATAGTAATTTTTATTACTCTAAGAAAAACAAATACGGATACAGATAAAACCAGAACTACAAAAGATAAGAAGATAGAGATTATAAATGGATATAAAAAGCGATTAAAAGATGAGTTACAAAAATTAAATGGAGATAAAGAAGCTATAAAGCATAAAAAAAGTGTACTATTAAAAGAGTTTAACATGGAACTAGCACGAAATATCTTTTTTGACAAAGATGAAATAAGAGATGTTATACTTGATTTATCACGCCATGATTAAATATTTATACAAGGTATGTTAATGACCATTTTTGATTCAATAATATTAGGGATTATCGAGGGTATAACTGAATTTTTACCAATCTCTTCAACAGGGCATCTCATAGTAGCTAGCGAGCTTTTAGGGGTAGATCAAAATAGCGTTACAAATGCTTTTCATGTAATCATACAATTTGCTGCTATTTTTGCTGTTTTTTTTAACTATAAAGATAAATTCACTATTAAACATATTGATTTGTGGGTTAAAGTTTTTTTAGCTTTTTTGCCTATTGCCATTGTTGGATTTATTTTTTCAACGCAAATAAAAGAACTTTTTAACATACAAATAGTTGCTATTATGTTTATAATTGGTGGTGTGATATTTTTAATAGTGGAGAAATTTTTTATAAAAGAGGATAAATACACCCTAGATAATGTTGAAAATATAACACTAAAACAATCAATGATAATTGGTTTTGCTCAAGTGTTTGCTCTTATACCAGGAACAAGTAGAGCAGGATCAACTATAATTGGTGCTTTACTTGTTGGATTAAGTAGAAAAGCTAGTGCAGAATTTAGTTTTTTACTTGCTTTTCCTGTTATGAGCGCTGTAACTTTTTATGATTTATTCAAGCATTATCATGAATTTAGTAATGCAAATCTTATCACTTTAACAGTTGGCTTTATTGTCTCTTTTATAGTGGCTTATTTGACAATAAAACTGTTTTTAAAGTTTTTAGAAAATTTCACTTTTGTAGCTTTTGGAATATATCGAATAGTCTTTGGAGTGGTTTTATTAATAATGTTTAATTAAGCTCTTCTTTATAATTGGAATACTTTTTGCTAATGTTCTTCAAGTAGTTTAAAGGAGAATCCATGAAAGCTATTGAAGGTTATTATACGAGATTAAACATAATTTTAGAGGAAGTTGAACTCTGTATTTATGATTTAAGTCGTAAATTTTTTTAATTAATGGTTTAAAATCCAAATTCAATGGACGGAATTTAAAAAGTTTTTAGAATTTTTTTAGCTAAATCCAGTGCTTTAGAACGATGAGATAATTTTTTCTTAATTTCATCATCCAACTCTCCTAAAGTTTTATCATATCCTAATGGAACGAACATAGGATCATACCCAAATCCACCATCACCTTTTGCCTTTGTTAATGCTGTCCCATACATCCAACCATGGACACTATGTTCACCTTTTTTAGTAACAATAGCTATAGAAGCAGTATAGTGAGCAGGTGATGATTTAACCCCTTTAATCTTTATATCTTCTATTAATTTATACAAATTATCTTTATCATCTGCATCCCCTCCACCATATCTAGCACTATAAATTCCAGGTGCACCATTAAGTATATCAACACTAATTCCACTATCATCCGCAAGTACTACTAAATTTTCATACCCCGAGGGCAGCTGCTCATTTAAAGCATTAAATACAGCCCTAGCTTTAATGAGAGCATTTTCTTTAAAATTATCAGCATCCTCTATAATTTCAAACTCTTTAATAAGCTCACTGTAGGGAATAATCTCATAATCTTCACATAAGTTCTTAATCTCTTTAACTTTTCCTTTGTTTGATGTAGCCAATACTATTTTCAAATATAATCCTTATAATTTACTTTAAACATGCTGTTTATTGATTAACAAAGTTTGTGTAAACAATCTTTTCAATATAATTGCGCTATTATATAATATTTAAGGTACAAAATGTTTAAAAAAGTCCTCCCCTTATCTGCTATTCTTTCACTTAGATTTTTAGGTCTATTTTTAGTTTTACCAGTTATCTCTATTTATGCGCTTGACTTAGAGGGTTCAACTCCTCTTTTAGTTGGTATAGTTGTTGGTGGTTATGCACTGACTCAAGCGATTTTTCAAATCCCTTTTGGAACTATGAGTGATAAAATAGGTAGAAAACCAACTCTTTTAGTTGGACTTATTATCTTTTTAATTGGTTCTATTATATGTGCTTACTCAACTGATATATATACACTTATGCTTGGTCGTTTCTTACAAGGCGCTGGTGCAATTGGTGCGGTAATTACAGCTATGATATCTGATTTAGTTCCTGAAGAGGTTCGTGGTAAAGCTATGGCTATCATGGGTGCTACAATCGCTTTAAGTTTTGCCATTGCTATGGGTCTTGGACCTGTTCTTGGTGCAGCGTACGGACTTGATTTTTTGTTTATAGTTACGGCAATTTTAGCAATTTTAGCAATGATATTACTTTTTACTAAGGTTCCAACTCCTCCAAGAATTAAACACACATATCATGCAACAACTAGAACTTCTGATATTTTAAAAGACTCTAATCTTTTAAATATGATAGTTATTAATGCTATGCAAAAAGGTCTTATGACTATTGCTTTTGTTCTTATTCCAATCATTTTAACAAGTTCAGATTTTACTTGGGAAAAATCAGACCTGTATATGGCTTATTTGCCAGCTATGATTTTTGGTCTTATTGCTATGGGTCCTGCTGCTGTATTTGGTGAAAAATATAACAAACCTAAAGAGATTTTTTTACTATCTATAGTTCTTTTTATATGTTCATTTTTAATTATGGGTCTAACAAATTCTAGTACTATTTTTATCGTTGGTGTTGTGATGTTTTTCATAGCGTTTAACATGATGGAGCCTTTAGTTCAGTCAATGATTACTAAATTTGCTAAAGTACATCAAAAAGGAGCAGCTCTTGGAATTTCTAACTCTGTTGCATATTTTGCTACATTTATCGGTGGAACAACAGCTGGTCTACTTTATGGTATAAGTGATAGAGAGACTATTGGTATCTCTGTTGCTGTTATCGCTACTGTTTGGCTTTTATGGACTCTAAAACTTAAAAACCCAACTAAACATTCACATCTTTATCTTCCACAAGATGGTATCGATACAGCAAAATTAAGAAACTTAGAAGAGGAACACATAGCTGAGTGGTATATTAATGATACTGAAAAAATCATTGTTGTCAAATATGTAACTGGTGCTATTGAAGAAGAAGAGTTAAAGAAAAAAATCTCTAAATAAATATCTTTGTAAATTGCTGATATACTAAAATTATGAATAAAGACATTATGAACAAAGAGCAAATTACACTAAAAACAATTTTTAATCTCATACTAGAGAAAAAACCATATCTTATTTATGGACAAATAGTCACTTTGGTGGCTATAGCTGTTAGTATCCCAATCCCTCTCATGCTCCCTGTTATGGTTGATGAGATTCTTTTAAATCAACCATCATATTTTGTAAATACTATAAATAATCTTATTGGTGAAACCACTGCATTTTATTATATTGTTTTAGTAACGATTGGTGTTGTCTTTTTACGATTGACTTACTTTTTATTAAATGTTGTTGTTACAAAGATTTTTACTAAAATCTCAAAATATGTTACTTTCATGATAAGACAAAGACTAATTAACCATCTTAAAGTAACATCCATGAATGAGTATGAAACATTAGGAAGTGGAGCAATTACATCAAACCTTATAACTGATGTAAATACTCTTGATGGATTTATCATAACAAGTGTTAGCAAGTTTGTTACATCTGTTTTAACACTTATAGCTGTTGGAATTGTAATGATTATAATTGATCCAATACTAGGAGTTATGATTTTAGTTATACAACCGCTTATTATTTTACTAAGTAAAAAAATGTCTAAGAGAGTTGGGGCATTAAAAAAAGAGGAAAACGAAGCTATTGAGAGCTTTCAAAACAGTGTTGGAGAGACATTAGAACTTTATGGACAGATAAAAGCAAGTAACAAAGAAAATTATTTTTTTGAAAATGCAATTAAAAGTGCAAAAAATATTCAAACAACTTCAAATGAATACGGTTTTAAAAGTGTAGCTTATGAAAGATTTTCTTACACTATTTTTTTAATTATGTTTGAGCTTCTCCGTGCTAGTGGTTTGGTATTAGTAGCATATAGTGATTTGAGTATAGGTATGATGTTTGCCATGTTTGGATATATCTGGTTTATAATGACACCTGTCCAAGATATACTTACAATGCAGTATAGTTACGCCTCTGCTATGAGTGCTTTAAAAAGAATAAATAAAATTCTTACACTAAAAATCGAGAAGAGTGGCGATGAAGTTATAAAATCAAACGATGTAGATATTTCATTAAAAAATTTAAGCTTTTCTTACTCTAACAAAAAAGAGGTATTAAAAAACATCTCATTAGATATAAAAGCAAACTCTAAAATAGCACTTATTGGAGCTAGTGGAAGCGGTAAAACAACTTTAGCTCAAGTCATTTCAGGCTTTTATGAAAAAAGTGGAGGAGATCTTAGTTACAACAAGATAGATATTAACAATATAGATAAAACATCACTAAGACAAAAGATATTTTTAGTTCTTCAGATGCCAATACTTTTTAACTCCACTCTTAGATTTAACATAACTATGGGGGATGATAATATCAGTGATAAAGAGATAAAATATGCTCTAAAAACTGCTCAACTACAAGATATGGTAGAAAATATGAGTGATGGGCTCGATACTATAGTTGGGCATCATGGTATTAGGCTATCTGGAGGTCAAAGACAGCGTATAAGCATAGCAAGGATGATAATAGCAAACCCAAGTGTCATCATCTTTGATGAGTCCACTTCAGCACTTGATGTCCATACAGAAGCTAAACTTCACTTAGCAATAGCACCTCTATTAAAAGACAAAACAGTGATAACTATAGCCCACAGATTAAGCACAGTTAAAAATGCTGATATTATCTATGTTTTAGATGGTGGAGAGATAGTTCAAAGGGGGACACATGATGAGCTTGAAGATGAGGAGGGTCACTATTTGGAATTTGTTAAAAACCAGTTGATTTAAGCCTCCTTAAATCTTTATAAGGGTTTTAATAAGGAGGTTTTGAGCAATTATTTTTGAGGAGTTACATACATGTTGTAGTAGCGACCTTCAAACTTAGGTGGCTTTTCCATAACGCCAATATCTTCAACCATTGGCCATACACGAAGCAAAACTTCTTTACCAGCTGATGGATTTGCCATTTCTCGACCACGTAAAAACACGCGAAATTTAACATGGAAACCTTTTTCTAAAAATTCACGCGCATGTTTAACTTTGTAAGCTATATCATTTTCAGCAATTTTTACAGATAACTTAATCTCTTTAACAACAATTTTAACTTGATTTTTTCTTTGTTCTTTAAGCTGCTTCTCTTTTTGGTATTTATATTTACCATAATCCATAATCTTAGCAACTGGTGGTTTCGCATCTGGAGCTATAAGAACTAAATCTAAATTTAACTCATTTGCTTTTTCCATTGCTTCATCTGTAGAGATAATCCCTAAAGCTTCCCCCCCGTCTATACTACATCTTAACTCAATAGCTCTGATGTCATCATTCATTATTACGCGATCTTTTTTATTACTCAAAAATTTACCTCATTTATTTTAGTTTGTATAAGTTTCAAAAATTCCTCTTCACTTAAATTATATTGTTCACGAGTTCTTCTATCGCGAATTGCCACTGTTTTACTCTCAACTTCCTCGTCGCCGATGATAATTAGCATAGGGACACGGCTTTTTTCAGCTGTACGGACTCTTTTATTTAAAGAATCATTTTTATCGTATATACTACTATCGGCACCAATGTCGATAAGTTTATCTGATAATTCCTTAGCATACTCTTTATGTGTATCTGCAATTGGAATAAATGCAACTTGTGTAGGGGCTATAAACATTGGGAACTCTCCAGCGTAATGCTCAGTTAAAATTCCAATGAATCTTTCAAATGAACCAAGAATTGCTCTATGAATCATAACTGGTTGAATTTTATCGTTATTTTCGCCGTTATACTCTAGCTTAAATCTCTCTGGAAGATTAAAATCTAATTGGATTGTTCCACATTGCCACTCACGACCAATCGCATCTGTAATTTTAATGTCTATTTTAGGACCATAAAAAGCTCCACCACCCTCATCAATTTCATACGGAAGTGAATTTTTATCCATCGCATTTTTAAGAGCTTGTGTTGATAGATCCCAAATCTCATCACCACCAACAGCCTTCTCAGGTTTAGTCGATACCATCATCTTGTAATCAAATTCAAAAGTTGACATAATTTTATCTACAAAATCAACAACTTCAATAATTTGTTCTTCTACTTGGTCCATTGTACAAAAGATATGTGCATCATCTTGAGTAAACTCACGAACACGAAACAGTCCATGAAGAGCGCCCGTAAATTCATGACGGTGAACCACGCCGTATTCAAAATATTTTATAGGTAAATCACGATAAGAGTGAAGATCATCTTCATATACTTTAATATGTCCAACACAGTTCATAGGCTTAACACCAAACTCCACATCATCAATAGTTGTAAAGTACATATTTTCGCCATAATTTTGGTAATGACCTGATGTTTTCCATAGTTCACTTTTAAGCATCTCTGGACCACGAACGGGTTCATAACCTCTTTTACGGTGAGCTTTAAAAAGTAGGCTTTCTAATCTTGCACGAAGACGACCACCAGCTGGAAGCCAAATAGGAAAACCAGCTCCAACCTCTTCACGGAAAGTAAAAAGTTTCATCTCATTACCGATTTTTCTATGATCACGCTTTTCAGCTTCAGCGAGCATAATCATGTGGTTTTTTAAAGACTCTTTATCTGCAAAAGCGATTCCATATATACGAGTTAACATTTCGTTTTTAGAATCTCCGCCAAGGTAAGCACCAGCAAGTTTAAGAAGTTTGAAGTATCTGATTAAACCAATTGTTGGTAAGTGTGGTCCACGACATAAATCTTCAAATTCACCTTGCTTATATATGCTAACAGTATCGCTTGGAATACGCTCCATCACTGCAAGTTTTAAGTGGTCATCTTTGAATTTCTCTTTTGCTTCATCCATTGTAATTTCATATTTTTCAATTGGAAATTTTTTCTTAGCAAAAGAAAGCATCTGTTTTTCTATTCTTTTTAAATCACCTTCGCCTATCTCTGATTCAGTTTTAAAATCATAATAAAAACCCTCTTTAACAGTTGGTCCTACATAAAATTTTGCATCTGGATAAAGACTTTTTATAGCTTGAGCCATCAAGTGAGCTGTTGAGTGACGGAGTATATCTAGTGCTTCTGGAGAGTTATCAAGATGAATTTGTTCACCCTCAAATCCAAGCTCCTTGGCAGTTTGAAGATCTATAATTTCATCATTATGTTTTAGTGCAATTGCATCCAAATTCTTTTCTTCCTGTATAATTTTTTTTGCTATAATACTTAAATTTTACTTTAAAGTCGATAAATGAACTGCAAAATCTGCAATAAGCCCACAATCTCTTTCATAGATAAGCGCAACAACTGGGAATTTTTTCATTGTCAAAAGTGTGAATTTATTTTTAAAAATCCTAAAAATTATGTAGATAAAACTAATGAATTAAAACAGTATAGTCATCACAATAATACGATGGAATCCTCTGGTTATGTTGAGATGTTTAAAAAATTTATAAATTTTATATTTAAACCATACACACAAGATATAAAAACAGCACTAGAATTTGGAAGTGGACCAGGCCCTGTTTTATCTGAACTTTTAAAGCAAAAAGGCTTAAAGGTTGATATTTACGATAAGTATTTTTCCCCTCAAAAAGTATATGAAAACAAAAAGTATGATTTAATAACTTCAACAGAAGTGATAGAGCATATACAAAATCCATTAGAAGTTTTTGAGCTTTTCTCTAATCATATAAAAAAAGATGGATATTTAGCTTTAATGACGCAGTTTCATAAAAATAAAGAGGAAAATTTTAAAAAGTGGTGGTATAAAAATGATCCAACTCATATTTGCTTTTTTAGACCCTACACCTTTGAAGTTTTAGCAAATATGAATGGCTTTGAGGTTTTGAGTAATGACTTAATAAAAAGTGTATTACTCAAAAAAGTTTAAAGTTCTGTTTTTAGTATTGCACCATTTGAAGCATTTGAAACTAAAAGCTGGTAACGTTTAAGCCATTTAGATTTTACTTCATTTTTATAAGGTTTCCAAGCAGCTTTTCGTTTTGCTAAAATTTCTTCACTTACATTTAATTGTAACAAATGTTTATCTGTATCTAATTCTATCTCATCGCCATCTTCGATAAAAGCAATTAAGCCACCCTCAGCAGCTTCTGGAGATACATGACCAATAGATGCACCTTTTGTAGCACCACTAAATCTACCATCTGTGATAAGTGCAACAGATGAACCAAGACCCATACCTTGAATAAGAGCAGTTGGAGCTAACATCTCTTGCATACCAGGACCACCTTTTGGACCCTCATAACGGATAACTACAACATCACCAGCTTTAACTTTATGAGACATAATTCCAGCAATAGCTTTTGGTTGAGAATCAAAACATACTGCCTTACCTTTAAATTTACGCATATTAGCTTCGATTCCAGCAGTTTTGACAACTGCACCCTCTAATGCAAGGTTTCCAAAAAGGATAGAAAGACCGCCAACTTGAGAGTAAGCATTTTCATTTGTGTGAATTATCTCTTCGTCTAAAATATTAGCATCAGCAATTCTCTCTTGGAGAGTTTCTCCTGAAACCATAAGGCTATCAAGGTGTAGTAACCCTCCACGACGACTTACTTCTTTCATAACTGCATTAACACCGCCAGCACGGTTAATATCATCCATATGAACAGTACTTAAAGATGGAGATATTTTAGCGATATGTGCTACTTTATCTGCAATTTTATTGATGTTTTGTATTTTGTACTCAACATCAGTCTCTCTTGCAATTGCTAAAAGGTGAAGAACTGTGTTTGAGCTTCCACCCATTGCCATATCTACAACAAAAGCATTATGTATAGCATTTTCATTTAAAATATTTTTTATTTTAAATCTTGGATCTTCTGCTTTTGCCATCTCTACAACTCTCTTAGCTGCTGCTTTAACAAGCTCTATTCTCTCTGGAGTCATTGCTAAAATAGTTCCATTTCCAGGAAGTGCTATACCCATCGCTTCACAAAGAGTGTTCATAGAGTTAGCCGTAAACATACCAGAACAACTTCCACCTGATGGGCAAGCTTCACACTCAATCTCATAAAGTTCTTCATCTGTCATTTTACCCTCAGCATGTTGACCAACAGCTTCAAACGCAGTAGATAAATCAATAGGTGTACCATCAGCCTTATGCCCAGCAGCCATTGGACCACCTGAAACAAAAATAGTTGGAACATTTACACGAAGAGCACCCATAATCATACCCGGAACAATTTTGTCACAGTTTGGGATACATATCATTGCATCTAGTTGATGAGCGTTCATTACAGTTTCAATAGAATCTGCAATAATTTCACGAGATGGTAAAGAGTAAAGCATACCCTCATGACCCATAGCAATTCCATCATCAACACCAATAGTATTAAATACAAATGGCACTCCACCAGCCTCACGAATAGCTTCTTTTACAATTTCACCATATTCATGTAAGAAAAAATGCCCTGGAATAATGTCAATATAGCTATTTGCAATCCCTATAAATGGTTTATCAAAATCTTCATCTTTAAGTCCAGTTGCGCGAAGCAGTGAACGGTGTGGAGCTTTGTCAAAACCTTTTTTAATAATGTCACTTCTCATATATCTTCCTCTTTTGTCATTCCAAACTTGATTTGAAATCTTATATATTTGCGATTATACCACTTTTTTAAAAATTTACATCAAATGCTCTTTACAAATAAAAATAAAATAGCTATAATTCCGGCTCACTTATGGAAGTAAGCTGGATATGCGGGAATAGCTCAGTGGTAGAGCACGACCTTGCCAAGGTCGGGGTCGCGAGTTCGAACCTCGTTTCCCGCTCCATAAATATTGTTAAACTGTGAAAACACTCACGATGCCCAGGTGGCGAAATTGGTAGACGCAGGGGACTTAAAATCCCCCGGTAGCAATACTGTGCCGGTTCGACTCCGGCCCTGGGCACCATTGATTAAAATTGTGACTGGTGCCATCGCCAAGTGGTAAGGCCGCAGCCTGCAAAGCTGCTATCCCCAGTTCAAATCTGGGTGGCACCTCCAGTTTTATAATATTCTTATCAAAACAACGCGTGGATCTTTGGCAGAGTTGGTCGAATGCACTGGTCTTGAAAACCAGCGAGGGTTATACCTCCCAGAGTTCGAATCTCTGAGGGTCCACCACTTCAACACCCTAATATAGGGCTTTAACCCACCTTTTATACAATCGAAAATCAATAGTAACAGTAAAGTAACAGTTTTTACACTTTTAATTTATCTATATTCATATACCAAACAGACATATTTTTGTGAATTCCATGACAACTTGCCATACTTTTCAATCCAAATAATTTTTTACTATACACTACTAAAATGGATACTAAAAAACTCTTAGAAAATATCAGTAACAACTGTTCCTCTGAACTCTCTAAATACAAATATAATAAGGGTTTAGATATTTCTGATAAATACAGAAAAGGAAAAGTTACCTCCTATACTTTTGTGTTGGATTTAATCTACCACTTTTTTGAAAAAGAGAGATTGTTAAAAATTGAATTTGAGAGTATAATATCTGATGAGATGGATAAAATATCTACTCTGAAAAATGGGGATTATCAGAGAGGTATTAATGAAGTTTTGAGTGAGATAAAATCTCAACTCAAAGAGGGAAAGAAGTTATGAAACTATTTTTATTGAAACTGAAAATCTCTCTACACATTTTAAGGAAGAGGTTGTTGAGGGTTTAGGATACTACTAATTTTTAAAATATCTACTATCTGCTTCAACATATAATCTCATCATTTGTTTTGTAGATGTCTCTTCACTTATTTTATCAAAGTTCTTTTTATAGAAATTATAATCCATTACCTCTATCATTGTGTCAGAACCTTTAAAAGCTTTTCTTTTTATAAATGCTGTAAAAAATACATACGGAATTTCTTTAACTATATTTTCATCATCAATTACACTTTGTAAATGTTTAATGATATTGATTATGTGGGTTTTCATAAAATAATTTGGATACATATCTAAAACTGCATCAGAAAATAAAGGAGTTAATTCTCTAAGAGCAATCATATGTATATCATATAAACTTTTTCTAATATTGCCATTACCAAAACAATCTAATATCTTTTTAGATAATTTCTCTATATATGAATCATACTTATCTTTTGAGAAATCATACTTTTCCAACTCTGATAATATCTCAAACTGAATTTTTTGATTCACTAACATTTGTTGATTATATAAATTTACAAATTCTTCATAATCATAGTCATATTCATAACCTTGATATTCTTCCATTTCATACTCTATCTTTGACATTTCTCTAAATGAAACTGATTCAATAATCTCTTCATAAGTTGGATGATTAATATCAGAAGATTCACCTAAGTTGTTTACAGTTGGGTTTCCATTTGAATTTTTCATTTCAAATCCTTCGTATAATATATTTATCAACCAAACCGTTAAAATATGGTTGTGTGTTCTTTAAGACTCATAGTTTTCACAAAGGCTAATGTCAAACATGTTTCTTTCCTTTCTGGACATTTGTACCAGCACATAAAACGTCTTGTATTAGTCTT
>WFPU01000029.1 GCA_015487435.1 Sulfurimonas sp. | reverse complement strand
TTCTCTATAGCTCACTGCTCTTAGCGAAAATCAACCTTCTCAAAAAAGAGAACAGTGATTCAAATACGACTCTTTTAGTGATCGGTGGTATTCATGGAAATGAACCTGGCGGCTACTTTGCACCTGCCATTCTTGCAATGCACTACACTATTCTATCAAAGAATCTTTGGATTATCCCAAATTTGAATGAAACAAGCATTATGCGTAATAGACGTGGTATTCACGGGGATATGAATCGAAAGTTTGCAAAAATAAGAAGAAATGATCCGGATAAAGTAACAGTTGAAGAGGTGAAGAAAATAATTCTTTCCAGGAATGTCTCTCTTGTTCTTAATCTTCATGATGGACATGGATTTTATAGAAAAAAGAATGAAAACAATATTTATAATCCAAAAGCATGGGGGCAAACCTGTGTCATTGATCAGTGTAAATTAGAAAAAGAACACCCTTTTGGAGATTTAAACAAAATAGCTTTTGATGTACAAAACAATGTCAATAAGAGACTCATAAAGAAGCACCACATCTTTAATGTCAAAAACACTAATACAAAAAAAGATGATAAAGCGATGCAGCTTTCATTGACTTACTTTGCTGTAACACATAACAAACCTGCCTTTGCTATTGAAACAAGTAAGAATCTCTCTTCTTTGTCTCAAAAAGTCTTTTATCAACTTCTTGCCATTGAAGAGTATATGAAAATCATGGGTATCCGCTTTCAACGAGATTTTGAACTCAATGAGCAAAATGTAGCTAAATTAATAAAAAATTATGGAACTTTGGAAATAAATCACAATATTTTGTTAAAATTGAACGATATAAAAAAATCTTTAAGCTACATTCCGATAAAATCAAAAAGTAACGAATTTAACTTTTCTCATCCATTGGGAGCAGTTAGAAAGAATAGGCAAGGCGTATACGAAGTATATATAGGTAATAGAAAAATTACCACGCTGAGTCCACAATACTTTAAAATGTCGACGAATTGCCCACAGAGATATGGAATAGAAGCAGATGGAAAACTACTTTCTTTGAAAAAAGCTTCAGAATATTCTGTAAGTGACGATTTTAAGATTGTTAAAGGTAAAAATTTTCGTGTTAATGTTATTGGCTACCACTCAAAAAACAGAAAAGATGAGAGTGATATTTTGATCTCTCAAAAAGATCTTGGAACAAGATATGCTGTTAATAGAGCCAATACGACCTACAGGATAGAGTTTTACAATAACGATGGATTTTGTTCCATGTTAATGGTTAAATTTAAATAGGATTATAATTAATGAGTATGTCATCACAACACTCTTTTTCAAGTGTACTATCTGTTAATCCCTACAAAGATACCTATTTTAATAGCGTATCCAGTTTTATTACAGAATCAAAAAATCCAGAATTTTCAAAAGATCAATTTGTCATCTCGTATTTAAATACGAAAGAGTTTATCACTGCACAAATTGAGATTAGTAAAAATATTCCCCAAGAAGATCTTTTTGATGCTATTAATAACAAAGCCTATGATGAATTGGCACTTGACCAAGCTGTTGAGTATAAAATCCAATACATAGAAACCTTCAATAACTTAGATGAAGAAAATAGACATTTTCATGTTGTCATTGTTGACCCACTTGATTTAACAACAACCTTTGAAAAGGTTGTTGAGAAAATCAAATATATAGATGTTGTCATTCCTGCTCCACTCCTTATAAAATCGCTCTATTCAAAAGAGATACTTGACAGTACTGGTGTTCACTGTTTCATCTATTTTCAAGAAAATGATGCTTCATTGACAATTTATGGAAATAAAGAATTCATCTATACAAAATCTATTAAATACTCTTTCATTGATATGCATGAAAGGTTTTGTGAACTGTACGGTGAACGCATTACATATGATGATTTTATAGATTTCTTTACAGGAGTTAATCTTAAAGAGAGTGACAGTGAATATAAAGAATACTTAATTCGACTCTACAAAGAGCTTATCGCCAATATTAATGATATTCTTACGTATGCAAGAAGAGCATTCGATATAGATAAATTTGAACGTGTATATATAGGTACACAAGCAGAAACACAAACAAAACTTCATGAAATGTTAGAAGTAGAGTTAAATATTCACGCAAGTGAGTTTGATTTTGACTATGGCTTTGAAACAAGTGAAGATGTATATCTTGATCAAATGCATGCACTTATGCAACTCTACACTCTCATACCGGCACAGGAAAAATATGAGTGTAACTTTACTACATACCGACGTCCTCCAAAGTTCATTCGAAGAGAAAGTGGTAAATTAATCATTTTAACCGCTGCATCTTTTGCACTTGCATTTGCATACCCTATTACCTA
>WFPU01000028.1 GCA_015487435.1 Sulfurimonas sp. | reverse complement strand
TGGTCAAGTTGGAATATCTCGTTTAATATTTTTAGTAGTTTCTTTTGATTTTCAGTTTTACTCATTTTTTGCCTCTTGATGTTTTATCTTTTTTATTGTATAATGCTCTCATAATTATCCTTCGGGAACACCTACTTGCATATTAAGTCTAGACTTAGCAAGTAGGGTCAATTATCCTCTTTAGTTTATCTGTTATCATTTTAAACTCTTTTTTATTTACCATTCCCAACTTACTAAGAACTCTTTTTTTACTAAATGTCTTAAATTGTAAAAGCATAGCTGTACTTGAAATATTTTTATCACTAACATCCACATAACTAACTTTATGAAAATAATCATTATCTTTTTTAATAGTGGTAGTTGTAGGAACACCTACAAACAAATCATTTGTAAGTTGTCTTATAATTACAACTGGTCTTAAAAAGTCTTTACCTTTTCCAAACTCTTCATCACCAATATTTTTTCCAATTTTAACCCAAAATATTTCTCGTGATTTTATATATAAAGCTCGTTTCTTTTTACTTATAAGCTTTTTAACCTCATTCCACTCATCAAACTTTTCCATTATATGATTTCCCATTGTATTGTAAATAATTCATTAGTTGTAACTGTTTGTTCTTTTGCTTTTTTTAATTTTTTTATCAATCCATCTCTCTCTTCAATGATTTCATCTTCAATATCAAAAATCTCTCTTTGTATTTTTCTTCTTTTTTTCTCTTGTGCTTGTATTTGAAGCTGTATATCGGTTTGTTCATCAATATTTTCAGATACTCTTGCTTGACGATTTAGCTCTTTTATTTTGGCTTTTGTATCTTTTAACTCTTTTTGAATACTAGCTAATTTATCCTCAGACCATTTCTCTAACTTATCACTTTGGTTTATGAAGTGAGTTTGATTTGTAGTTTCATTAACTTGGAGGATTATATCTTTTTGCTTGAGGTATTCATACTCCAATTTTTCAGTGTCATTAGTGTCAATATTTACCTTAGTGTTTAGTGCTGCTTCAAGAGATAATAGCTTTGTAGCTATTTCTTCATTGAGTAATTTATAGCCCAGACTACCCTCTCTGGCTTCGCCATTCACCTTGTAATCGCTTGTAAGTGCTGTAATGATTACATGCTCTTCTGTATCGTAAGAGTTGATAGATACTTTAGTAGCCTTTAGAAAACCTCTTTTACCTTTGTAGTCATCAAGAACAGATATTTTGTATTTGTTGTGTGTAAGGTCAAAGATAAGTTTAGTAAGACTCAGCTCTCTTTGTTTAGCTCTATTGATTACTTCTTCCCCAAGTGAGCTGTTTAGTCTGTAAGTGTGGGCATTTTGATTTGGATTTGTTTTTGAAGCTGATATAAGTTGATAATGATTACCTTGATACTCAAACTCTTGTCTTTCATAATCAAATGTAGCTGTATCACTTAACTCTGCTTTTGTAATATCCCAGAACAGACTTGAAAATCTATCTACTGTTTCATTACTTCTAAGCTCTGTATCTTTTAGCCTTAGATGAACATCTTCATCAAAGTTATCCAAGAGTGATTGTCTTGTTTTTTTTGTTGTCTCTTTTATCTGCTCACTAAACTCAACTTGAAGGTTATTAAAGGCTTCTTCAATCGCTTTATCATCTCTACAAGTTTGGTATATCTCAAGTATTCGCTTCTCAAAATCAACACCACTCTCTATACTTCCGAGCACTTCATCAGAAGCACCAAATACACCCTCAAAGAGATTGAACTTAGTTGATAGTAGTTCATATACTCGTCTATCAGCAGCATTCTTTTTGTTTAAGAAGTTTATAACCACTACATCAAACTTCTGTCCATATCTATGAACTCTACCTATTCTTTGCTCTATCCGTTGAGGGTTCCAAGGTAGGTCATAGTTGATAAGCATATTACAAAACTGTAAGTTTATCCCCTCACTTCCTGCTTCAGTCGCTATCATAATAGAAGCTTCTCTCGCGAAAAAATCCACTATGGCTTGTTTCATATCGGCACTTTTGGCACCCGTTGCTCTATCGCTATCTTTATATTTTTCTAACCAAGCTTTATATATCTCTTTTGATTTTGGGTCTGTGTTTGTTCCATTGAACAATACAACTTTATCTTCAAATCCATTATCGCTAAGGTAGTCAAATAAAAACTGTTGAGTTCTTCTACTCTCTGTAAATATAATAGCTTTTTGGTCTTTTACCCCTAACTTTACTTGTTGTTCAAAACCTTTAGTTAAAGCACTTAAAAGTGATTTTGCTTTAGTATCTATCTCTATGGTTTTTGCTAACTCTATGAATATTTCAAGCTCTCCTATCTCATTTTCAATAGATTCTATGTCATTATTAAGTAGTCTTACTTCTTGAAATGGTGTATCACTTTCTTCTTCAAGATAATCTTCTATAAGTTCATCTTCATCATCAGTTATAAGCTCTAAATCTTCCCCCGTTATTCTTTTCTCTACTACCATTTTTCTAAGTCGTTTGATTAAAGTTCCAAGTGTTCCCATTATGGCAGTTGTAGAAGAGCTAAGTAGTTTTCTAACAACCAAAGTGATAAGTGTTCTTTGCGCACGAGGGATAGAGTATAAATCTTCATTTAGTAAAAAATCAGAGATTAAATCATAAAGAGCAATCTCATCGGATGAAGGTGTAAATTCTTCAACTATTGGTATTCTCTTAGTGTAGTTGATATACTCCACTACATCTTTTCTAAGAGTTCTTTTTACTATTGGTTTTAGTCTATCTTTTAGGTCGTTCATATCACTTGTAGTTAGAGCAGTAGAAGAAAATTGTTTAGCAAAAGACTTCTTATCTCCAAATACAAAATCATCTATAACACTTACAAGACCAAAGATTTCAAGTAGAGAGTTTTGAAGTGGAGTTGCTGTAAGTAAAATCTTTTTAGTTTCTCGCAGGGCATTAACAATAGCAAATGACATCTTTGCTTTTTCGCCTTTATGATAGTTTCTCATCTTGTGAGCTTCATCTATAACTGAGAGTTGAAAATTTGCTAACAACATAGCTTCATTGTGTCTTGAAGCAAACTGATACGAAGTGATAACTATCTTATCTTTTTGCTCAAATGGATTTTTATTACCTTTGGCTACTTCTTCTTTATAGCTCTTACCATCTAAGATAAAGCTATCTAAAAAGAACTTCTCTTTTAACTCCATAGACCACTGTTTTCTAAGACTTGATGGTGCTATGATTAGTATCTTCCTTTTTCTCTCACTCCAATACTGAGTTAATACAAGACCAGCTTCAATAGTTTTACCAAGACCAACTTCATCAGCTAATATAACACCACTTGATAGAGGTGACTTAAAAGCAAATAAAGCAGCTTCAACTTGATGAGGGTTCAAGTCTATCTGAGCATTAAAGATTGATTGAGACAGTCTATCAATAGAATTAGAACTGTTTTGAAGTGTTAATATTTCAGCATAATATTTTGAGTGATATTGAGTGAAGTTAATTTTGCCATTCCTACTATAATTTATATTTTAGTCATTTTAGCAAAATATCTATTCATTTAGGTTTTAATAGAAGCATTTTATATAATTAAAATTTATTCTATTTTATTTAATTTCTCTAAACTCCCTACTTTTTACTATACACCACAACTACAACCAAATCAATAATCTTTTAAAATTACCAATCATTAGTTTCAGCTTTTTTGTCATTTCACTCTAATAGGCTTAATACTATTTTATTCTTTAAAATGCTTCAAAATTAAATTTATTTTTTCAAGGAAGTGCTTAAAATATGGGTATATAATTTTTTTATAGACCATTGCCCCACATATGCATTTTTTTAGCCATAACTAAATCATAACCATCTAATACATCTATATCATTGGCTACTCTAAATTCATAGTCTTCTAGCGTCTGCTTCATTTTTTGAATATCCATTACACCTTTTTTTTCAATAATGATAATTTCAGCAGTATTTGCTAAAGAGGTGTATGTTACTTTTAAAAGCATATCTTTGTTCTCATGCTTATCAAACACATCTTTTATCACTACGATATCATTACTTCTTGGATGTGTACGAAATGGCTCTTTAAAACTATTAACATATTTTATAGTTGCATCTGGATATTGTGTTGAATAATCAACATCTTTATCTGTATATATATATAATGAAAATTCTCCACCAACCTCTTTTACCATCTCATTTAATGCACAAGTTGTTTCATCAGGTGATGTAGTAACTTGTAAATAATGATTACCAGGTAATGGATTAAAAAGCTCTAAAAATTGATTTATTTCCATAATATATCCTATACGGCTAAATCGTGAAGCTCTTTAAAAAGATAAGCTTCTACAATATCACCTATATTTCTTTGAGTGTGCGCGACTAATACCATCATTGAAAGTTCCATGAAAGGCCAAACATATTCATTGTCATTTTCAACCACTACACATTCTGAAAAATTTTCAAAATCATTCATAGTGGTTGATAGATGTGTTTCTTTTATAGTACCATCTTGCACAAGTAGTTGCACCCAGAATTTTACATCATTAAGTTTTGTTAACTTTGCTTCTTCAATATTATCAGAATCTACTGGAAGTAATATATACATCTATTTATTGACCTACTTTGCTTAAATCTAATTTTAACTCTTTGTTACTCATAATTCCAATACCACGCTTTAGTACTTTTTTTGCAATATCTTTTGCATCTTTTAATGAATGCATTTTGCTAGTACCACATTGATATATATTTAATTCTGGAATATCTTTTTTTCTTTTTACTTTTAAAATATCTTCCATAGATTTTTCCCAAGCGCGTGCTACCCTTGTCTCTTTTGGTTGCCCAAGGACACTCATATAAAAACCTGTACGACAACCCATAGGCGATACATCAATAATTTCTACTTTTTTTGAGTTTAGGTGCTCACGCATAAATCCAGCAAATAGATGCTCTAATGTATGGATACCTTTGCTTGATAAAACTTCTTTGTTTGGCTTAACAAAACGCAAATCAAAAACTGTTATTTTATCTCCGCTTGGGCTTTTCATCCCTTTTGCTTTACGAACTGCTGGAGCTGGCATAATTGTATGGTCTACTGTAAATGAGTCTAATAATGGCATTGTTTAAATTCCTTAATCTTTATTGTGGGTATTTTAGCAAAATAGTTTGATTTTTTGTTGAAGTTATTTGGTTAGATTCTGAATCAAGTTCAGAATGACGAGATGAGATTCAGAATGACGAAATGAGATTCAGAATTACGAAATGAGATTCAGAATGACGAGATGAAATTCAGAATGATGAGATGAAATTTAGAATGATGAGATGAAATTTAGAATGATGAGATGAAATTTAGAGTGATGAGATGAAATTTAGAGTGACGGGTTGAAATTCAGAATGATGAGATGAAATTTAGAGTGACGGGTTGAAATTCAGAATGATGAGATGAAATTTAAAATGACGGGTTGAAGTTTAGAATCTGAAGCTAGAAGTTAAATTTAAAATCTAAAAAGTATTAGATTTGGTGTAGATTGTGTTTAACTCAGATAAAGGCTAGGCTACAGCCTGCCGTATCTGAGTTGGACGCAAGATGCTCCGAAGCTAGAAGTTTACTAAACTCTTGCTTCTTCACGGCGGTTTAAGTACGCCCAGTTTTCATCTACTCTTGTTTGCCACTCACCAATTAGGTGTTTGTATTGGTCTTTAAATAAATGTTTAAAACGACCTTGTGCAGCTAAATATTCTTCAACTGGAACAACATTTTTAGGTCTATAAGTGATATTTATTTCACGACCTTCAATGATTTCATAAAGTGGGAATACTAGTGAGTCAGTTGATAAATCAGATAACATCATAGTATCTTTAGGGTCAAATTTCCACTCAGTAGTACAAGGAGAAACTGCATTAATAAATACTGCACCCTCTGTTGCAAAACCTCTTTGAACTTTTTTAACCAAATCTTTCCATTTATTTGGAGCAACTTGTGCAGCATAAGGGATGTTATGAGCACCCATAATACCCATTAAATCTTTTTTATTCATTTTTTCACCGTAAGAGATAGATCCAGCAGGTGAAGTTGTTGCAGATGAACCAATAGGTGTAGAACTTGAGCGTTGTCCACCAGTATTTGCATATACCTCATTGTCAAGAACAACATACATCATATCATGATTTCTTTCCATACAACCAGAAATCCACTGAAGACCGATATCGTAAGATGCTCCATCACCACCAAAAGCGATAAACTTAGGGTTACGATCTGGTTGCTTTAAACGACCTTTATTCTTTAATGACTTATACATCGCTTCAGCACCTGCAATAGCAGTTGAGCAATTTTCAAAACCAATATGAATCCAAGAAGCATCCCAAGATGTATATGGGTAAACCGCTGTACAAACCTCAAGACAACCAGTAGAAGCTGACAAAACTAAATCATCATTCGTAGCATTTAATATTTCACGAACAATGATAGAGTGAGCACAACCAGGACATAGAAGATTTGCACCCTCAAAACGATCTGCCGATGTTGAGAACTCTTTTAAATTTTTAATCTTTTTTATTTCACTCATACTAATTTCCTATAAATAAGCTAATTTCGGTCCACGAACACCGATAAACTGTTGTTGTTTAGTTAATACTTTACCAGCATCAGCATTTGCTTGAAGCTCATTGTAAAGATCTACTATGTTAGTTTTTGTCAAGTCACGACCACCAAGACCATATATATAACCACTTAATAGCATTTTGCTATCTGTGTTATATAGTGACCCAGCAATTTCATTAAATAACATACCAGCAGCACCACCTGGAGCTGAACGATCAAGTGCAGCTACAGCTTTGATATTCTTAAGAGCTTCTGCTATTTCAAAGAATGGGAATGGTCTTACAACACGAAGTCCAATTACGCCAACTTTAAGACCTTTTTCTCTTAATTCAGAAACAACTTCACGAACAGTTTCAACTGAAGTACCCATACAAACTATAGCAAGATCAGCATCTTCCATATCATAGCACTCTACTTTGTTGTACTTGCGACCAGATAATGTTTCAAAATCTGCAAAAGCTTGATCAATTTTATTAGGAATGATAGTCATCATATCGTTATGTTGACGAGCTTTATGTTCAAAATGCCAATCTTCTTCAGTTTGCACACCATGAGTTACAGGATGCTCAAAATCTAACATATCATTCATTGGTTTAAAAGTACCAACAAAATTAAATGCTTCGTCATCAGTTAAAGTGTGAACACCTTGAGCTGTGTGAGAAGTTAAAAAACCATCTTGATTAATAATCGCTGGCATTCTAACATCATGATCTTCAGAAACCTTAAAAGCTATCATATTTAAATCATAAGCCTCTTGAGGAGAAAATGCATCAAATTGAATCCAACCACTATCACGACATAGATACATATCTGAGTGATCACCATTTACATTTAACGGAGCAGCAAGTGCACGGTTTACTATATTTAAAATAATTGGTAAACGCATACCAGCTGCTTGATAAAGTGTTTCAACCATTAAAGCAAGACCCTGAGAAGATGTTGCAGTTGCAACACGACCACCAGCTGCGGCAGCACCGATACAGCCTGACATTGCAGCATGCTCAGATTCAACCATTACAAACTCACCCTCAACATAATTGTCTGATTTGAATTTTGCATAACCCTCAACAATTGGAGTTGATGGAGTAATTGGGTAAGCGGAAACAACATCAACTTGACACTGTCTTAGTGCTTGTGCTGCTGCATGATTACCATCCCATACTTCAATATCTCTTAATTCCATTTTATCAAATGCCATATCTATTCCTCCTCATCTTTTGCAGGCCATTGTGCCAACTCTGCTTCTTCATCTGCATAATCCACGAACATTAAAAGTGATTTTGGATTTGTTGGACAAACTTCAACACAAATTCCACAACCTTTACAGTGATCCATATCTACACCAATCATTTTTTTGTCTCTTGCGATAATAGAAACATCTGGACAATAAATCCAGCAAAATTGACAATCTATACAGTAGTCTTTATTAAAAACTGGTTTAAGAATTCTCCAATCTGCAACATTCGCTCTATAAGAGTTATTTTCAGAATATTTACGGTCAATTTGTGCTGTACCTGCTATATCATCAATAGCTCCATCAAACGAGCGAAGCATTGCTCCGATTTCAAATTCATCCCATCCTTTATATTTCATCACTATCTCCCTATTTTACTTCATCGTAAGCGCGTTGAATTGCTATCATATTTGCGTCTACAATTTTTTGTGGTAATTTTGCAAGAACTCTATTCATGCTGTCTTTAAAGAAATCAATTTCATACATATCTGATACTCTCATAAAAGCACCAAGCATTGGCGTATTTGGAATTGGACGGCCAATAGTATCATTAGCAATTTGAATACAATCAACTGTATAAACTTCTTTTCCTTCTAGTAATGGTTGGGCTTTAACAAGCTCTTCTGTAGTTAGATGGGTGGTAATTATATACTTTGTTGTATCTTTGTGATTAATTGTAACATCTGTTGTTATAGCCAATGCAGGATCTATAACAAAAACATAATCCGGTTTCATATATTTTTCATGATTCAGAATCACCTTGTCAGCAACACGGTTGTAAGCTGTCATTGCAGCACCACGCTTAGCAGATCCATAAAATGCAAATGCTTGAACATGTTTACCTGTTGTAGAAATAACATCAGCTAAACCTTTAGCACCAGTTACAGCACCTTGGCCGGCACGGCTATGCCATCTAATTTCTAGCATAAAATCTCCTTAATTACCCTTAAGTAATCTCTAATTTAGTTTATGTATTCTAGGCAACTTGCTCTTAAATTTAGCTTGTATGAACTTTTTTATTTATTTTGTTGATGTTTTGTAATTTTTATACTCATTTATATGACGAATTACTTCTAAAGCATCATCAAATATAATGGATGTAAATTTTTCAAGATCCTCTTTTTTGCCATATCCACTTAAAACTGCAGCTGACTTTACACCAGCATTATCTGCACAGATGATATCTAGTTTAGTATCACCAATCATCCAAATATCTTTATCGTTTGCAGAAAAACTTTCCAATGCCTTTAAAATCGGTTCTTGATGTGGTTTTGGATTTTTTACATCCTCAAAACCAACAAGCACATCAAAATACTTCATTAAATCAAAATGCTCCATTAAAACTTTTGAGTATTTTCCAGTCTTTGTAGTAACTATACCTAACTTTGCAAATTTACTAGCTTCCTCTACAGCTTCAACTGCACACTCTAAAAGCTTTGTTTTAATAGTTGAAATTTTACGATATTCTTCTTTATATGTGTGTACAAAATCCCAAACTTTATCCTCATCTACACCTAATTCTTTATACATTATGTGAAGTGGATAACCAATAAGAGTTTTTATCTCTTCATCATCTGGCTTAGTAAAATCATGTACCTCAAAAGAGTGATGGAAAGTTTCAACTATGGCATCAGTTGAATCTATCAAAGTGCCATCTAAATCAAAAAGTATTATCATGTTAATTAACTAGCTTAATTTAAAAATTTGTATCTCTTTATCTAGTTCATTAGCTTTTTTATTCATTTTTATTGATATAAGATTTACCTCATTTGACAATTCATTTGTACTTTTAAATACCTTAGAAAGATTATTTATTTGAGATATTATCTCTTTTGTCTTTTTAGATATATTTACATCTTTATCTACTAGTTTATGCACTGTGCTCGTAGTGGATGCTAATTGATTTATAGTAATTTCAGCTTTTTGAGACAACTCTTGAGCATTTTTTGATATTTTATTATTTTTAGCTATAGCTATTGTTGAGTCATCCACAATCTCTGTAATATCTTTTGTAATTATTGATGTAGTAGTATTTATCTCTTTTAAGCTATTTTGTGTGCGTTCTGCAAGTTTTCTTACTTCATCAGCAACAACAGCAAAGCCGCGACCATGCTCTCCAGCACGGGCAGCTTCTATGGCCGCGTTTAATGCAAGTAAATTTGTTTGTTCTGCTATATCTGATATTACACCTAATACATTACTAATATCATCAGCTCTTTGTTGTAGTTGTACAACCTTATTTCCAAACTCCTCTTGTCTTAAACTTCCCTCTTGTATAGATTCTAAAACAATACCAATGTTTTCAACAAATGTATCTAATACTGTTTGAACAGAAGACAACTCCTCAATCGTAGTTTTAGATATCTCCTGTGTTTCAACCAGGTCATCACCAATTACATTTGCCAAAGTATCTACATTTTGGAAACCTTCAAATACAGTATTTATCTTAATTTTTAAATTTTTTGCAGCTACAGATAATGCATCACTTGATTCTCTGTTGTCTTTTGAGATATTAAAAGCATTGTTAATAATCCCCTTAAATATACTTATTAAATTATTAATAGAACTAGATATGGTCCCTATTTCGTCATTATTTAGTATTTTGATTGGATTAGCTAAGTCTTTATTTTTAGAGATATCATTAATTTGTATAATACTATAATTAATTGACTTCACAATACTAGCTGAAATAACAATGCCAAGTAATATTCCAAATATACTTAAAAATAGTGTTACAGACACTAAAATAAATTTATTAGAAGTTTCTGAAGCGCTAATATCTGCAGCAATTATATCAGCCTGATTTTTTTGTGCTATTTTTATCTTATTCAAATCAGAAGAAAGATTATCAAGCAGTAGTTTTATATTTTTTTTAATTCTTAATAGATCAGAATCTAAACCACTTACTTTATCAATAGCATTAAAGAGTCTTTTTTTAAATATACTTTTGAGTGTTTCTATATTTACTTTTAAATTTTTAAGTAGCTCTTTATTCGAAGCTAATTTAGATTTGCTATATAAATCAACTTGAATTTCTTCTAATCTCTCTATCAAAAACTCTATTGTTTCTATATCATCTTCATCTTTGCCAGAATAGCGATTTATAATCATACTTTTTGATGTAAGCACTATCTCTGTTTGAGCTTGTTTAAAATCTTTTAAATTATTAATATAAAATGTTTTTTTATGCTTCATTGCATACAGGTACAATGGAAACAAAGCCTCCTCTATATTCTCTTCAGCAGTTGTAATATCTTCACTAATAGCTTTAAATAATTTGATTTCATCTTTTGCTTTATTATTAATAATTTTAAAAAAATCATCATAAATAACCGCTTTGAGTTTCTTACTAAAAGATTTAACCTCATCAAAAGCTTCTATCTCATCTTTATTTTTTGTTTTATTCTGTATCTCTAAAATTAATTTATCTAATTCTAAAAACATTCTATCTAAATTTTTAGAATCTAGCTTGAGTATACCACTTTCTTTTTTAATCTCCATATCATATACAGACAATGAAATATCTTTAAAAAGTAATATAGACTCTTCTATATTAATTATATTATCATAACTTTGAAGTCTTTTATCATTGTCTTTTTGAAACTTTCCCATTGTGCTTATAGAATACAATCCTAAAACAATAATAGAGACTAGCAAAATAGCAAATGCTCCAATAATTTTTACTTTAATAGATAGATTAATATTATTTATCATTACTATTAAGGTTCCAATACAACTTTTATAGTACTATCTATTGACTTTTTATCGATATAGCCTAAACTATTTGGGGTTGAAGATACCCATTTTTTCATAGCGATATCATTACCTATAACTTTAGGTGGTTTTCCTTTCCCAGAAAAAATTCTTTTTGTCCAATATCTTTTAAGCTTTTTAGTACTTTTACCTAACACCTCTTTTGAAAATTCTTTACGTATATCACTTTTTTCATTTTGGTCTCCAACTATAACTTTCTCTCCATTTGGAAAAGTTTTCTTCTTTTTCAAAAAAAGAGCTTTCACTTCCCCTTTACTTAAAGAGTCTACACCTGTGGCTTTATTAGTTATAATTACACTGCCAGCAAAAGCATTTATGCTCATAAAAATGGCAACAATAGCAAAAGAACTTATTATTTGTTTTATATTTATCATTATTAGCTCCTCGTTAAAATACTAAATCTAAGGCAACACCAAACATATTAGTATCCTTATCTGTTGGCGTTGATTCAAATAAACCATTACCCTGATTTGTACCAATCAAGCAGTATTCAAATTTTATATCTACACTGTCTGATATATCATAGCGTAAACCAAGAATACTCATTGTCTGTTCTTGCACTGAGGTAGTACCACTACCCTTCTCAAATCTTTGATAAGTTAGATGTGGTAACCACTCATCAATTTGATAACCCAATGTAACATAACCACTTGTACCATTGAGTGTGTCTAATTGCATATCTGTTTTAGCATACTCTGCATATCCAATAACATTATTAAAATCAAAGTTAAGACCTATAGCTATATTACTATGAATCTTTCGCTCCATTATTGATTTAGTAGTATCTGTCATCAACCCTCTATAGTAAGTTATTTGAAAATTAACTGCATCATCCCAATTTAATTTAAATTTAGTACCTGTGAGTCTTTTAACTGTCATAGATTCAAGCTCCATCTCTCCACCATATACATCTACAATTACAGCCAAATCACCAAAACTTTTTTCCAAATAAACACTAGCCCCACTATAAGATTCACGTGTTACGTTTGGTCCAGATGCACTTTCCGTATAGAAAAGTTTAGGTGCATTAATCCAAGGGTATGAATTTCCTACATCTACATATTCAGATACTAATCCTGTCGTAAATTTTAATTTACCAACACGAATTTTTAAATCTTCGCTAAGCATATATGATGCAATTGCCCAATCTAGATGAGTCGCATAATTTCCCTCTTCTTGTGTAGTGAAAAATTGTGTAGCCAAACTAACTCTATCAGAAACAACAGCAGATAAATTAATTCCCAGAAGAGTCCCTGCTGCACTTCCATCTTTTGTTACCCCATCAAAAGAATTACTGGCATTAGATTCATTTACATTATGATACTTTGCACTCATAAATCCTGTCATGCTTATTGTATCTGTCCAATTATCAGCTGCTAATGATGAAGGAAATATTGACATCCCGCCTACAATTAACCCAATTATATATCTTTTAATACTATTTTTAGTGATGCCCTTGACTCTCATAAATCTTCCTTTGTAATACAAACATTTTTCATAAAAATCATACAATAATTAAACTTAATTATAAATTTTTTA
>WFPU01000027.1 GCA_015487435.1 Sulfurimonas sp. | reverse complement strand
TTATCTTTTTTAAGTGCATATGATTTTATCTCTTGAGTTGATATTAACATAAATATAAAGATAGAAATAAGGATAGAAAATAAAGCTAAAGATATAAATCCACTAAGATAAAAATAATAGTCATTTTTAACCATTTGTTGCTAATGAAACCTCTGTAAAACCTGATTGTTTTACTGCACCTAAAATTCCCATTACAACGCCATAATCCAAACTTTTATCAGCACTTATTAAAACAGTTGCTTTTAGATCGAGTTTTCTTGAGTATTTATAAAAATTATCTTCAAATGAGTTCAAATCAAAAGTATCTTTATTTACTTTTAACACTAAATCTTTATTAATAGAGATATGAACAGGTGGAATTTTTTCTAATTGTTTTGATACTGAACCTTGAGGCAATTTAATAGCTTCTTCATATACAATATTTGGTGCAATAACCATAAGTATTGCTAAAAGGACAAGCATTACATCAACGAGTGGAGTAATATTTAATTCAGGTTTTTCATCCCAATCATAATACATTACTACTCTTTTCTTGAGAGAATTGCATCGCTTTGCATCTGTAAAAAATTAATAAGGTCAAAAGATTTTCTTTTTAAAATTTGATGATATGAAAATGCAAAAATTGCTACAAATATACCAGCTGCAGTAGCTACTAAAGCATCTGAAACACCATTACTAATAACAGACATACTTCCACTGCTTTGACCAATATAGGTAAATGTATCCAAAATAGATACAACTGTACCAAATAAGCCAATGAAAGGGGTTGTAGACGCAAATACTGAGATAAGAGCCAACCCTTTTGTAGCTTCTTTTGTAGCTGAGAGCATACCAAGGTCTAATACCTCTTTTTTAGCACTTGCGTTCATTTGTAAAAATTTAAATAAATATGAGTTACTATTAAGACTTGATGAGCCAAGAAGCAAACTCTCAAAAGAGTTATTTTCTATCTCAAGCCAATTATTCAAAGAGAAATATCTGTAGAAAAAGACCCAGTTAAGTACTATGAAATATACAGCTAATAATACTAATACTCCAATAGTAACAGGGTGACTTATTAGATAAAAATCTAAAATCTCGTTAAACATTAATACTATAAAAGTTTTTGAGCTGCTGTGTCAAGTTTTGCAGATACAGCGGCAATAGCATTGCCAGAATCTTCAATACTTTTAACTAGTTCTTTAGCTTCTTCAAGAGCTTTAGCAATATCACTTTCGTTTTCACCACGAATAGCAACCGCACCTTCAACTAAAACAACAGCCTTTTCTTCATCAACATTAACAACACCCCAGTTAATCAAAACTGATTCAATTGTTTTATCTTTTTTTTCAATATCAACTACACCAGCTTCAAGCAAAGTTGAAACTGAAGAGTGATGTGCAAGAACACCAAACTCTCCCTCTTCACCAGGAAGAGTTACACTAACAACATCATCATCAAAGATGTTACCATTAGGAGTTATGATTTCTAATTTAAATGTTTCCATTATAATCCTTTATGAATTACTTATTCTTATTGTCTTTTTCAATCGCTTCATCAATATTTCCAACCATATAAAATGAATTTTCAGACATATGATCACACTCACCATCAAGAATCATTTTGAAACCTTTAATAGTGTCTGCAAGTGAAACATATTTACCAGGAGAACCTGTAAATACTTCAGCAACAAAGAATGGTTGAGAAAGATATTTCTCAATTTTACGAGCACGTTCAACAACATTTTTATCATCTTCGCTAAGCTCATCCATACCAAGAATCGCAATGATATCTTGAAGATCTTTATACTTTTGAAGTGTTTGTTGAACACCACGAGCTACACCGTAGTGTTCATCACCAATAATTTGTGGATCAAGTAATCTCGAAGTTGAATCTAGTGGATCAACTGCAGGATAGATACCTTTTTCAGCAATTTTACGGTTAAGTACTGTAGTCGCATCAAGGTGAGCAAAAACAGATGCAGGAGCTGGATCTGTTAAATCATCTGCTGGTACATATACAGCTTGAACGGAAGTAATTGAACCTTTGTTTGTTGATGTGATTCTATCTTGTAAAGCACCCATTTCTCTTGCAAGTGTAGGTTGATAACCAACAGCTGAAGGGATACGGCCAAGAAGTGCAGACATCTCTGAACCTGATTGTGCGAAACGGAAAATATTATCGATAAACATCAATACATCAAGACCTTTTTCATCACGGAAATATTCAGCCATTGTAATACCTGTAAGAGCGATACGGTTACGTGCTCCTGGAGGCTCACTCATCTGTCCATAACAAAGTGCAACTTTATCAAGTACATTTGAATCTTTCATCTCGTGGTAAAGGTCATTTCCTTCACGAGTTCTTTCACCAACACCAGCAAATACAGATAGACCATCATGACCCATTGCAACATTATGAATAAGCTCCATAATAATAACTGTTTTACCAACACCAGCACCACCAAATAGTCCAACTTTACCACCCTTAGAATAAGGAGCAAGCAGATCAACAACTTTGATACCAGTTTCAAACATCTCTGTAGCAGTTGATTGATCAACTAACGGTGGAGGTGCACGATGGATAGACCACTCAGGTGCATCAGTAATAGCTTCACCACCATCAATAGTTTCACCAATTACATTAAAGATACGACCAAGTACTTTATCTCCAACTGGAACCTTAATAGGAGAACCAGTAGCAGTAGCATCCATACCACGAACTAAACCTTCACTCATATCCATAGCAATAGTTCTAACACGACCATCACCTAAGTGAGCTGCAACTTCTAGCACTAAAAGAGTTTCATTACCTTCAATACTTACATTAACTTCAATTGCTTCATTGATTACTGGAAGATATCCATTAAAATCAACATCAACAACTGGACCCATAACCTGGCTAATTTTACCAATCATATTTTTCTCCATTATTTCATAGACTCCACACCACTTATTATCTCAATAAGTTCTGTAGTAATAGCTGCTTGTCTTGCTTTGTTAAATTGAACATTTAAACTTTTTACCATATCTTTAGCATTGTTAGTTGCTGTATCCATAGCTTGCATTCGAGCTGAATGTTCAGCAGCAACTGAATCAATAAGCGCATAATACATGTTATATTCAACATATCTACTAACTAAAGAATCAAGCATTCTTTCATCATCTTCAGCTTCAATCTCTAACATTGATTTTGTTTCAATTATTGCACAATCAACACTATCAGTATCAACTGGCAGTATCTTATTAACGTGTAATTCTTGAGTCATCATATTTTTAAATCCATTATAGACAATATGAACAGCATCAACTTTTCCATCTTTAAAATCTTCTATAGAAGTTTTAATGAATTCGTCAGATCTTTTTTTATCAGGCTTTGAACTTAAATTAACAACACTATCAAAAAGTTCAGTTTCATTATATTTAAAAAATTCAATACCTTTTTTACCGATACCACTTAAACGCACTTTTACATTTTTATCTTTATACTCTTTTAAAAGTTTATTAACAGCTTTAATAGTTTGAATATTAAAACC